>JBDKKX010000389.1:0-5727 GCA_039795795.1 Bacteroidota bacterium
AGCAGGTTTGGCACCGAAAGAAATGGCTAAATTATCGGAAAGCATTGAGTTATTGAAACAAGATATTGCGGTGGCGCAACCGAATGATGTGAAATCGAAGTTGAATATTCGCAAACGGATTGGCATTTTGAACAAAAATATCAAAACAGTTTTGGAAGAAACGAATGTTATCACGGATAAAAAAGCGCGGGATATTATCAAACATGAGAGTAAAGCGGTCGGTAAAACGACGCAACATGTGCCTTTTTGGGGATTGATTTGTATTTCGTTGGCATTGGGCTTCGGAACGATGATTGGTTGGAAACGGATTGTGGTGACGATTGGGGAGAAAATTGGTAAACGCCACATGACGTATGCGGAAGGCGCGACAGCAGAGTTGATTGCAGCAACCACGATTGGTTTGGCATCTCAATTTGGTTTGCCCGTGAGTACGACGCATGTTTTGTCTTCGGGTATCGCAGGAAGTATGGTCGCTTCCAAAGGCGTGAAAAACCTTCAAAAAGGAACGGTCTCTAATATTGCGTTGGCATGGGTATTGACTTTGCCTGCGACGGTGTTATTATCGGGTGGGTTGTTTTTATTATTCCGCTTGTTTGCGTAATCCTCCAAATTGCAAATAATGGATTATCAACCGTTTGGAAGGTTTCAAACCTTCCAAACGGTATTTATAACGCAATCCATTCCTCTTTTGTAGCCTTCTTCTCCACATCCATTTGATGTGCATTAGGCATGAAAAACAATTTTTAATTTTTGCTTAATGCTTCTGCCAAATCATAGCGATTATCAATCTCCAAAATAGCGTAAATATTTTTCAAATGAAATTTCACTGCATCGACCGATTTTTTCAATTCTTCGGCAATTTTTTTATAACTTTTGCCTTGTAAAATGCCTTCCGCTACTTTTTGTTGACAAACAGTCAGTTTACATTTGATTTTTGGAGTCTCTTCGATGGAAACCTTCGCTTTTCGGAGGAGATCCATCATTTTTTTGGCAATCGAAGGAGTCATTGGCGCGCCTCCTGCGGCAGTATCGGCGATGGCTTCCAACAATTTTGTGGGCGGCGTAGTTTTTAATACATAACCTGCCGCACCCGCATGAATGGCTTGGCAAATCTTGGATTCATCCTCAAAAATCGTCTGAATCAAGACAAAAAGGGATGGAAATTCCGATTTTAAATGCTTCGTGGCTTCGATGCCATTCATTTTACTGGGTAAGTCAATGTCCATTAACACTACTTGAGGCGCGGTACGGCGAATGTGAAAAGCAATATCCGTGGCATCGGAATACGCGCCGACGCATTGAAAGCCTTTTGTAAGATTTACAAGGGAGGTTAAGCCTTCCCGCAAAAAGCGATTGTCCTCCACAATAGCAACTTTGATGTTTTCCATGATTTTTTTTGCAACAAATGATGAGGTATAAAACACTTAACAGGTTTTAAAAACCTGTCAAGTGCAATTCCAACGTACCGCGCAACTTAGGTTAACGGTTCACAAACTATATTTTAATTGAACAATTAAGGGGATCAGACTCACCCCATTCGCACCGATTTTTATACCCGAACTGATTTCAACAGCACTATTTTTATTAAGGGGCAGAATCGTACCTAAGGATAAATTCGGTAATGCCGCGAAATCTTGTCTTATTTTCACATCTTGTATTTCATACCGATTCGCAAGGCGATTGATAAGAAAGTTTTTTGAATGAATACCGCTTACATCCAGCCCAAAACCGACAAAAAAGCCTTGTAAATCGTTTTGGGAGTAAAAACGAACTGCCGAATGAACGCTTATGATAGAAGTAATAAATTGGGAAGCGTTATATTTTTCTAACTGTTCCAAATCGGAGATGATGTCATTTGACTCGGGTACACTCCCTTTGGAAAGGTACTCAAGTGTCGATGAAAAAGTGCAATTATCACTAAATTGTTTCTCTATCCCTAAGCCGCCACCCCAAAGCAGGCTTTTGATAGCAATTTCTCGACCTTGACTACTCCACTGGGTTTGGGACAAACGGGTGACTGTCGTGCCTCCTTTGAGAAAAAATTGACGGGCATTCTGTGCTGTTGTGGTTTGTGCTGTTGCGGTCTGTGCTGTTGCGGTCTGCAAACCAAAGCACAAGCATATCCATAAAATGGAATAAATGGGTAAAAATCTCATAGGCATTCGTTTTTTTTAGTTGATTTTCTAAGAATCTGTTTTTAATTTGATTGCTGCCTATAAAACGGACGTTCTCAAAAATGTGAATTTTTATTTTTATTTTAGAAAAAAAAATGGCGACTTTAGAATGACATGATTCAATAAGTAATTCATTAATAATTGATTGATAATTTTTTAAGTAAAAAAATTTTTTTTTGAGATTTTTAAATCGTGTATATTTAGATAAAAAATGTTGATTCTTCCGCGTTTTTAGCGCAAAATAAAAATCAATTACAAAAAATAAAATCCTAAATAATGGATTATCAACCGTTTGGAAAGTTTGAAACCCTATCCATTCCCCACAGCATAAAATCTCGTAGAGATGCCCCTTTGGTAACTCCAATCCGAACCCACACCACCCCAAAAAATCCCGTAGGGATGGTGTTTTGGTAGCTACCAGAGCGTCATCCCTACGGGATTCCAGCGTTTTGAGCCGCATTTTTGTTACCAGAGCGTCATTCCTACGGGATTCCAGCGTTTTGAGCCGCATTTTTGTTACCCAAAGAGCATCTCTACGATATTTTATTCTGTGGGTAAGGGACAGAGTTTGAAACCTTCCAAACGGTTGATAACGGTATTTATATCGCCGCATTCGCGCTAAAGTGCGGAAGGGATTTAAAAAACTTCTCCCAAATTCACAAAAAAGCCTCTGGAATGATTCGCACCCCAACCATAATCAATCCCAATATTCGTATCCGAATGTTTATTCACCTTCAATCGAAACCCTATCCCATAACCATAAGACACCGCTTCAAACCGATGTGAAGTCGGTTCCGTAAAACTTTCGCCATTCGCAAAAAGCACGCCACCCAATAAACCATTGCGTGTCAATGGAAAACGATATTCCGATTCTAAATAAAGCATATTCGTCCCGCGAAACCTGCCTTGAATATAACCGCGTCCTGTATTATTATACGTGTCCCAGCCCGTACTCGGCAACAATGGATATGGCGGATGCCCCGACAAAGTCAACGCATTATAACTCCAAAAAGCTAAAATATGGCGCGGGTTGCCTAATGAAATATATTTGCGCATATCCAGAATCAGCGATTGCCAATTATTATCGCTGCCCAATCCCATTTGATTGTTCCGATACACGACATTTGCATATTGTTCGCCGCCTTTTGCGTTAATAGGATTTTTGCGACTGTCGTATAAAAGATTTAAAGTTGTCCCAGACGCAATTGCTTTCGGTCGAATCCCATACGTTTCCGCATCTGAAGTCCGATTTTCAGGCAAATCATCGACAGTGGTTTTCGTAAAATAGTCCAAATTATAACCTACGCCTGCATACCAATTCGCGCCTAAATTTTTTAAAATGGATTGATACAACCGAATATACGTAAAATTCATATTGGTTGCATCCGCATCCGTCGTCTTGCTGCCCAAACCATAAGTATCTTGGGGATAAAGCATCAAACGCCAATCTGCGGTGATATTGAAATGATTGTTTTTAGTCCAAATCGTGGCTTCGATAGGAATATTGACTTGATTGTATTGGGTGTACATAGCATTTGCCAACACTTCGGAAAGATTGGTTGAAGTGTGGTCGCCCAAATAAAAGGCAGTATTTGTCGCCAAAATCCCTGCGACTCCAGACGAAAGGCTATATCCAACGGCTGGCGCAATAGACAATTCAAAAGGATGGATTTTGGGAGGTAAAGTATCTTTTTTAGGTTGTCTGCCGTGTCTTTTCAACGATTTAATAAGGTCTCCAAAATCTTTTTGCGGGATGGAGTCCACCGATTGAGCAGAGAGCGAATGTCCAATCACTAAAAGGCATAAGTAGAAGCAGTGGCGCATTGTTAGAACGTTTTTACTTGTTAAAAAATCATATAAATTGGTTTTTCCATCCTATCAAAAATCCTTTTTCAAAATAGACCGTTTAGAAGAAATTTAGTTTAAAACAACTTCCGAAAACGGTCTATTTAGCGCACAACTTGACGCAAGTTTCAAACTTGCGTCAAGTTTCTTACAACACGATATTTTACGCGCTTTGGATGCTTCAATCCATCATGGAAACAGAAATAACCGAAGTTTGGTTAGAAAAATGAAGGTGTATTTGTATCTTCGCGTTTCAATTATCAAAAAACAATCATACTATGCCTGTTTTTAATTTATTTCAAGACTCAAACATTGACGAAATGTCTCTAAAAGCGATACAGCAGTATCACAATGAAATTCATAAAATTAAACGGCTTGCCAAACAAGATTCGGAACAAGTGTTGCGTAAAGCGTTTGCTCGTTTGCTCGAAGCTTTTGCTGCCAAATTTAATTTGACGCTCCTCGAAGAGGTCTCGCGCAGAACGCCTGCTAAAAACTTGATTCGCTTCGACGGCGTGCTCAAAAATGAGTTGTCTCTCGACTTCGGACATTGGGAGGCAAAAGCCCGCGTTGACCTCGAAGACGAGATTCGTAAAAAGTTTAATAAAGGTTATCCCAAACAAAATATTTTATTTGAAGATGGGATTCAAGCGGTTTTGTATCAAGATGGCGAACGAGTGGCTACGGCGGTCATGGCGGAACCCGAAGATTTAAACGCGCTGTTGCAACAATTTTTTGCGTACGAAACTGCTGAATTGCGCGATTTTAAACAAGCGGTGGCGGATTTTAAAAAAGATGTGCCTGCGATTGTGGACGCGCTTCGTAAAATGATTGCGGCACAATCTGTTGAAAATCAGGATTTTATTCGCAAAAGATTTGATTTTATCGCTATCTGTCAACAGGCGATTAATCCCGATATCGGGTTCGAGGAGGTGGATGAAATGTTGATTCAACACATTTTGACCGAACAAATTTTTATTGCGGTGTTCAGCGATGACCAACTCGTTCGTGAAAATAATATTGCGCAAGCATTGACTGCCGTTGAAGCCACTTTTTTTAAAGGCGCGGTCAAACGAACGGTTTTAGATAAGATTAAAAATTATTATGAAGTCATCGCGGCGGCGGCGCGGCGGTTTGAAGGGCATACCGAAAAACAAACTTTTCTTAAAAAAGTCTATGAAAATTTTTATAAGGCATATAATCCGAAAGGCGCGGATAAATTGGGGATTGTCTATACGCCGTCGGAAATTGTGCAATTCCAGATTAAAGCAACGGATTATTTGTTAGAAACGCATTTTGGCAAAACTTTGTCGGATAAAGGCGTGCAAATCCTCGACCCTGCGACGGGAACGGGGACGTATATTTGCGATTTGATTGACTATTTGAATCCGCATCAATTGACGCATAAGTTCAAACACGAACTTTTTGCGAATGAGGTGTCGATTCTGCCTTACTACATTGCGAATCTCAATATTGAATATACGTTTCGGAATAAAATGCAAGTATATGAATCATTTACCAATTTATGTTTTGTGGATACGTTGGATAATGTGACGGCATTGGGTTGGAAAGGCAAACAAATGGATATGTTTTCGCTTTCGGCGGAAAATGCAGCGCGAATTAAGCGACAAAATGAGGCGAAAATTTCGGTCATCCTCGGGAATCCGCCTTACAATGCCAATCAGCAAAATGAAAATGATAATAACAA
>JBDKKX010000390.1:0-5726 GCA_039795795.1 Bacteroidota bacterium
GAAAATTCATCATTCATCATTTATCATTCATCATTCATCATTTATCATTCGCCATTCGCGTAACAGTTTTAAAACAAAAATGTTGTTTTAAACTCAGAAGGAATGTCGAAAACAAATCCCCTCAACAAAGCGGTTACGGAGGGCGTTTTCGGTATTCCTTTCGCCGTATGTTTTACATAGGATTCTTTTTAGAACGATAAAAAAAACTTTGTTTACCTTTTGTTACTCATGTAACTTTTGTTCTAAAAAAAAATCAGTTTTGTTATTTTAAAAATTTACATTGCGTTGTGGAAAAGGAATTAATTGTTCACTCCACAACGTCTGGAGTCGAGATTGCATTGCTCGAAGACGGCAAGTTGGTTGAGCTGCATTATGAAGAGACGGACAATGATTTTTCGGTTGGAGACATTTTTTTGGGAAAAATTCGGAAACTGATGCCCGGTTTGAACGCCGCTTTTGTGGATGTAGGTCACAAAAAAGATGCGTTTCTGCACTATACCGACATGGGACCGAAACTCAAAAATATCCTCCGTTACACGGACGGCGTGATGAATAATTCGCTGCCGTCGCCGAGTCTGGATAACTTCAAAATGGAGCCAGACATTAACAAAAATGGTAAGGTTGACCAAGTACTCGCTAAAAGACAACACATTTTAGTGCAAATCTTGAAAGAACCTATCGGCAGTAAAGGACATCGTTTGAGTTGCGAGATTACAATTCCAGGACGTTACCTCGTGCTGACTCCCTTTGTTGACCTCATTGCCGTATCGAAAAAGATTGCTAATTCCGAAGAACGCAAACGACTACAGACGATTGTGGAAAGTATCCGCCCTAAAAATTTTGGGGTCATCGTCCGAACGGCGGCGGAAGGTAAGAAAACCGCCGAACTACATGAAGAATTGGGTAATATGTTGGCTAAATGGGATAAAGTTTACCAACAATTGCGCCAAGCCAAGCCGCCTGTCAAGTTGATGAGCGAATTGGATAAAACGACTTCGATTCTAAGAGACCTTTTAAGTGATTCGTTCAATCGAATTGTGACGGACGACAAAGATGTTTTTGAAAGTATTAAAAGTTATTTGAATGGGATTTCGCCCGATAGTTTGAAGATTTTGACGCATTACAAAGGTAATAAGTCTATTTTTGAACAATATGGCGTGACCAAACAGATTAAATTGTCCTTTGGTAAGAATGCGACAATGCCTTCAGGCGCGTATTTGGTCATCGAACACACAGAAGCGATGCACGTCATCGACGTAAATAGCGGTCATAAAGTGGGCAATAGTGCGGATCAAGATGCTTCGGTGCTCGCCGTCAACTTGGAAGCGGCGGAAGAAATTGCTCGACAATTGCGTTTACGGGATTTGGGCGGCATTATTATTGTGGATTTTATTGATATGAAAGACCCGGAACATAAGAAGCATCTGCAAAAAGTGATGCGGGATTTTATGCTCAAAGATAGGGCGCAACACACGGTTTTGCCCCTTAGTAAGTTTGGTCTGATGCAAATCACGCGGCAACGCGTGCGTCCAGAGTTGAAAATTAATACGACTGAACCATGTCCTGCATGTAGTGGTTCTGGAAAAATCATTGGGCAACGCAATCTGATGGAGGAAGTTCAAACCGATTTAGAGAACATTCTACATTCGCGCCCCAAATCTAAACTCTTTTTGCACGTACATCCGTTTGTCGAAGCGTTTTTACGCAAAGGCTTGCCGAGTTTGCAATGGAAATGGTATTTTAAATACCGACGTTGGATTAAAATTGTTGCCGAACCCGAATATCAACAAGCAGAATATCGCTTTTTTGATGATAATGAGGATGAAATTCGGTTGAATCAGTAAGCGAAATAAAGGAATTGCGTCAATTGTAGTGGTTGACGCAATTTTTTTTTGTGTTCTGTTTGTTTTTTTCCAAACCCAATTTTTCCATGAGTTGCGGTAACGTAATATTGCGTAACTGAGCTAATTCTATCAGATATTTTACGCGTTCAACACGCAATGTTTCTTCTTCTTCGACGAGTGCCATTAATTCTTGATGTTCGGGTTCCGTCAAAGAAGCGAATTCCATTTGTTGAAGCAGCGCATTACAACGCTCTATTTTAGGCAGCGGCAATGCCGTTTGATTGATTTTGCTAATCAAGATTTTGTCTTTTTTGACAATATCTTCTGATTTTTTGCGCGTTAGGAGGCGATTCAATTCGTTGACGAATGTTTCTAACTCGTTTAACGGTAGTTGCGCGATACTCAAAAGCAAGGTTTGAGTATTCATTTCGGACTGAACTTGCAATTTTGTCATCTGAACTTAGTTTTTGACAAATTTAAGGTATTTTCAGGAGATTCAAAAATAATTCCAATTATTAAAATTATATTTTATAAAAACAAATTTATCAATATTATATTTTTATAAATCAGTCAAATGAGCTATTTTAAATGCTCCTTAATGCTATCCAAAATCATTTTAACATGTTGTTTGGCGAATTTATCACTTTCTTCTTTTGAAATGGGTTCGCCATAATGCTTTTTAATCCAACTATTGACTCTATCTGTTTGTTGATAAGAAGTTAAAGTATAATAGGTTTCTTCAAACCGAACTTGTATAAATGCTTGAATATCAAATGATTGTGACTTAAATTGGTTTAATTTGTAGTTTAATCGAAAGAGATAAGGAAAATCAGAACCACCAATTTCTGATGATAAATTGGATTCATAGATAATTCTGTTAGGATATCTTTCTTCCATATTAATGAATAGATAATCTTCCCAACCTTCAAGAATCTGCCAATCATTAAGAAAATAATTGGGTAGAACTTCACCTATCTCCACATCATACACATAAACCGGAAAGGATGTTGTTATTTCATTGAAAAAAAATAAGTCCCGTAGTGTGGCACTCCGTTGTTTTACTTTCTCATGCAAGGGTAAAATGTCTTGTTTCCATACTTGAAGCATACTTTCATGGCTACGAGCTTGATAATTTAAAACTTGTTTATTCATGCTCGCTTTCAAAAGCGCAATTTCCTTATCCAAATCATCGGGGTCTTCGATGCTTTCGCCTCGTGCGCCTCTGAGGTAGATTTCCATAGAATGAATCAATAATTCACAATTATAATGTATAAAAAATTCAAAATCATTTACATCTGCTTTAGCAAGTGCGTCATAATAATCATTTCTATCTTTTTGAGGCACAATCACAGGCAAATGTCGTTGCTGCATCAATATCAAATTCATTAAAATACGCGCCATCCGCCCATTCCCGTCCGCAAACGGGTGTATCGCCACAAAACGATGATGAAATAATGCCGCTATCACCACAGGATGAATCGTTTTATCCCGACTCGCCTGATGCAACCATTGCATTAAATCATTCATCAAAGCAGGCGTTTCTTCGGGCGTTGCGTAATAATGAATTTCACCAGTTTGCGTTTTAACATGATTTGGAGTCGTTTTATAAGTGCCGATTTCGATTTTTTTTTGAGTTTTTTGACCGTCTGATGTGATTGCAAGACTTGTATAAGGTTCTACGAGGATGATTTTATGCAATTCTCGAATGTCCATTTCCGTAAAACCGCGTCCATCGGTGAGGATTTGAAACAAATAGTTAATCGCATCATTATGACCGCGCAAATCTAAATGATCTTTAAAGGGTTTGCCTTTGGCGGTCAAGCCGTGCATCAGAAAAGAAATCGTTTCGCCATACGTCAATTGATTGCCTTCAATCGCGTTGGAATGATAATTCCAATCCAATCTGAATTTTTGCATAATGCGTTTTTCAGCATCTTCCGAAATGGGTCTGAGTAGCTCTATCTGTTTAAATAAGGTTTGGACTTGCTCTACAATCGGCAATTGACTGGTTAATTGTGCCACTTCGAGCATTTTATCGAAAAAAGGAGCCATTTTTTTGAAAAAAAAAGATTAATTATGGAAATAATGTGGGTTTAAATGAAGTAAATTGTATCAAAAATAACCGATTCAATTCGTTTACGAACGTTTCTAACTTGTTTAACGGCAGTTGTGCGATACTCAAAAGCAAGGTTTGAGTATTCATTTCGGATTGAACTTGCAATTTTGTCATCTGAACTTAGTTTTTGACAAATTTAAGGTATTTTAGCCAGATTCAAAAATAATTTCAAATATTAAAATTATATTTTATAAAAATCAATTTATCCATATTATATTTTAAAAATACTGAAAATTACATAATTTATATGGAACGCTGATTTTAATAGCATCTTTAAAATATTATGATTGTATTTCGCCATTTCGCGCCCCTGCGGGAACACATACGTTTAGTTATAATGGGAATTTTTACTATACGCCTGTGAATGGCAATCAATGTCCTGCGGGCGGCTACTTTGATGGTGCGAACTGTTATTGTGACAATAGCTGATTAAAATCTACAAAAACATACAATATTATACTCCTTTATCTCCCCATAATTTATAAAAATAAAAATATAAAAAGGGATTTGGCGAATCGGAAAAAGAGATTACCTTTGCGTCAGAAAAGCGTTCCTTAGGAGCAATGAGGACAAAAACACTCCGAATGGATTTCCATTGAGATGTTTTTTGCAGTACCAGGTTCCACAATCGCATTGGGAGGAACCTTTTTTACTTGAAAATTGAGATATTCAAGGGTTTTTTATGAAATCTTAGGCAACTGCCTCTGTTTTTGTATAAAAAGGGATGTTTTTGTATAAAAATAGATGCTTTGGCTATCTTATCAACCGATTCCGCCGACTTACGCGCCGATGTCGAATGCAGGTGCTTATAAAGGTTTTCCTGCAAGTGCTTTATTTGTGGTCACTCCACATTGCAAATAGGTTTTTGGTATGTCTTAAAGAATTGATTTTCAATGATTTAGGAATATTTCCCTTTGGAGCGTTGCGTTTATTTTTTTGCAAAAATAAACGCAACGCTCCAAAGGGATTTTTTTTTAAAGATTTATTTTTATTCAGCTCTTGCAACAAAAATAAAAGGTTGCGCCTCCCAAAAATAATTAAATTTGCAAGTTAAATGTAGCAATCCACGATTAAAAACAGTAACTATGATGACTAAAACCAATTATAAATCCTTTAAAAACCAAATTTGTCAAGGCATTCCGACGGAATTGCCGCCTGTGCGTCCGTTAGACCTGCAAGTGCCGCACGCGCCTAAACGAAATATTATTGGGATTTTAAGCCTAAATGAGCAACAATTAGCGGTTCGGAACGCGCTTCGTTATTTTCCGACCGAACATCATCCCATTTTAGCGCCCGAATTTGCGACCGAATTAAAACAATTGGGTCGAATTTATATGCACCGTTTCCGCCCAACTTATGAAATGTACGCTCGTTCGATTGAGGCGTATCCGCATCAAAGTTCGCAAGCGGCGGCAATTATGTTGATGATTCAAAACAATTTGGATGCAAAAATTGCCAAATATCCGCATGAATTGATTACCTACGGCGGCAATGGTTCGGTTTTTCAAAATTGGGCGCAGTACCTTTTGACGATGCAGTATCTTTCAGAAATGACTGATAATCAAACCCTTGTGTTATATTCTGGGCATCCGATGGGTTTATTTCCGAGCCGTCCTGACGCGCCGCGAGTCGTGATTACAAATGGTATGATGATTCCCAATTATTCAAAAAAAGAAGATTGGAATAAATTCAACGCGCTCGGCGTGACGCAATATGGACAAATGACGGCGGGTTCTTTCATGTACATCGGTCCGCAAGGCATTGTG
>JBDKKX010000391.1:0-5726 GCA_039795795.1 Bacteroidota bacterium
TTTTAATTTTTAAAATCAAAAAAAATCTGTGAAAATCTCGCGAAATCTGTTCAATCTGTGATGAAAAGTATTTATTCAAAATAAAAAAGTCCCGCCCTCCGAAGATGGGCGAGACGACGGGTGATTTGTGTTTACCGTTTTACTCTTAAATGTGTCCTGCCTTCCGAAGAAGGCAAGACAACGGACGGGTGATTTGTGTTTACCGTTTAAATTTTAATGAATTTTTTGCTTAAAACTTGCCCCGAAATATTACATATCAAAATATAATTACCATTAAGTAAATTATTAATAGATAATTTTATATCTGTTGTAATATTCTGAATATCAATATTTTGAGCTTGAAATAATTTGCCTTGCATGTCAAAAATAGAAAGCGTACCAGCTCCCATCGGCACATTTGTTAAGTGAACCGTCCACTCATCGCTCCCAAAATTAGGCAGAATCGTCATGGCATTCCCCTCAGCATTCTCGACCGAAATCACTTTTGAATAGTCCAAAGAACCATTCAAATCCATGATTTTAAGCCGATACATGCTGAGAGGGTTCGGGGCATTGTCTATCCATTGATAAAACTGGGGTTGAGTGGAATGCCCGATTGTAGCCACTAAGTCGAGTGATTTAAAGTTTTCAGAGTTGTTACTTCGCTCAATTATAAAACATTTCGTATCTTTTTCAGAAGCTGTTGCCCAACGGAGTATATTTTGTTTGCCATTTGCAATGCCTTTAAAATCAATGAGTTCGACAGGCAAAACCGCACTTTGATTGATAATGACGAAGGGCGCAGGGGAAAAAGAAGTGACATTATTGGCAGTGGCTACGGAACTATTCATCGTAGCAGCAATGCGTTCCCAAACATTCGTTGATTTATAGTGACCGATTTCTATGGGCGATGCCGCATCAAAATTGGTGGTTGGAACGCCTGCGGCACAGGTCAGTGATAGCTTCACATCACTTCCGCCTACCGTTGCTTCTGAAATATTCCATTGACGTTGTATATATTTTGTGGGCATCGGTGCAAAAGCATCTAAATTGGCAGAGACATTGACCGTAAAATCATCTACTGTACCTGCATTCGTGATAGATACAGGGTCATAAGTCGTTGTCGTGCCCACAGGAAACCAGGTTATGGTGTTTCCAATACTTTTTCGAGTCAAACTACCCGTTCCATTGGTAATTGCGTAACCATTATTATCTGCACCTTTGAGGGCATCAATGGATGTGGATTCTAAAGTCAAATTATGATTGCCCAGATTGATTTTGCCACTGAAAAATTGTAAATAAGAAGTTACATTTAAATCGCCACCCGCTAACGTAACTGTATTGCCCATAAGTGTCAATTGATTAATGACCCGACTGGGTGGAATTTCATAACCGATTGTGCGTGAATTGGTCTCTTTGCAATATAAAACGGCTAAACCACCGCTTCCAATATTAAAGGTTGGTGCTGCATCTAAATTACCACTGGCGGTTGTTGTACTACTGGAACCATATTGAATTAATGAGTATAATCCAACTGTATTCCCAATTTCTATTTTATTGGCATTTGTAATATTGCCTGAAAAAATGTATAATTTATTGATATTCAAATTATTAGTGGATGTTATATGGAATCCACCCGCATTATAGACTATAAAAGATGCAACGGGGGCGGCTGCCGTTCCAAAAATACCTGTTCCACTGTACGTTTGCATTGCATTAGCAATCAGATATATTTTACTGGTATCGGTTGCAGAAAATGGTGCTTTGATAATACCATCGTTGACAAGATTACCTTTGCTGTAGAAGGCATAGTTATTTAGATCCAATACAGCCCCGCTATTCACCGTAAGGTCGCCATAAATTTCTATATCATTGGATAACATTACCGTATCCTTTATGCCATCCATAATTAATGATGGCATGATACCCTCTATTTTAAAAGTTCCTGTCGAGGTCGGCGAACAGTTTAATGCACCTCCTGTGATATTTATAGTTTGAGCATAAGCAGAATAGGATTTTAAAGGCGTTGAAGTATTGGAGACTGCGGGTTTATTGACAATGATATTACCGCCACTCATGGTAAAATTCTTGGCGTTCATTGAAAAAGAAGGATTTGTGGTGGAATTGCCTTGTTTACAAACGTTAATTGTCCCGCCACTCATGGTAAAATTCATAGGGCTAACCGTCCCTGAACCTTTTAATCTGCTCGAAACGGTAAGTGTCCCACCATCGACTACAAAATCCGTAGTGGCTGAAACATTAAAACTGTGTGATGCCGTTGTACCCACAGTGAAAGTCCCTTGTGTCAATTTAAATAGACCATCCACTTGAATACTATTTGTTGTAGCAACTGAAAATTTAGGGTTGTCTAACCAAAATCCACAATTACTCCCCCATACAATACTTCCAGTAGTAACTGAAGACGAAAAGGGGTAGCTACCTGCTATATGAATTGTTCCATTCGTCAAGGTTAAAAATGCAGGCGCATTTACATTACTGCCTTTGACTGTAAAAACAGTCGGAGTTAAGGTTAGAACATAAGAGGCATTTGTTCCTTTGTTGATAACCAAGGTAAGAATATCCGTTGTCATACCACTGCCTCCAAAAGTATTATTGGACGCGCCCGTAAAAGTAATGCTCGCACCTGCATTATTGGTGCTAAAATCCAAAATCCCATGGTTTGTCAAATTGCCACCAATAGAAAGGGCGTGTGTGGTGACCGTACCCGTAGCACCTGTTTGAAACGAGCCCGTATTGTCAATCAAGACCTCTCCGTTAATGGTAAGACTTCGTGCAGTGGTCGTTTCAAAAGTTAAAGCACCACTAATGGTCAAAGATTGAAAGCTCAAAGTACTTAAATTCGCGTCGTCAATGGTGACGCTCGCGCCTGCTGCAATGAGAATTGCATCGCCATTTGCGGGTAGCACACCTCCATTCCATGTACTTGGAAGAGACCAATTTCCGCCACTATTGGTTGATGTAATGGTCGCGGATAAGCACGCGACAGGAGATAACAATTGCAAGCAAATCGCAATCGCTTTGCTCGTTTGTGTGAATTTGTAAGAGTGCATGACTAAAAAAGTAAAAAATTTGAGTTCGGTTTATTTTTATGAATATTTAATTTTTGCATATATTTGTAATTCCGCACAAATATAATATGTTATATTTTGATATAGCAAATTTTTTATCATTTATTTTAAAAAAAAGTAAAAATAATGCAATTTTATTTTTAGAACAATGAATTTTCAAGTGAAATGGTTTGCATTTAAGCGTTTAAAGGTTATTTTATTTTAAAATAAGTCATTAGACAAAATTAAACGTACAACTTGACGCAAGTTGCAAACTTGCGTCAAGTTATAACTATTTAATAATCCATATTTTAAATCATTTTAGTTCATATCATTTTAATTTGTCCAAGCACTTAAATGAAAACACCCCAATCTTGTGGATTGAGGTGCAGTTTCATTATAATTACTTTCTGTCCGAAAAAAGAACAATTCTTTTTACTTTTTTTGTTGGATTTTCTCTTTATACTTTACCAGTTGCCGTTTGAGGCAGGCGACGACGGCATCAATTGCCGCTTCAAAAGTTTTAGCACTTTCCTTGATGAAAATAATACCATTAGGAAGTGAGAGTTTGATTTCTGCGATTTTGTCGCGGACTTGACCACTGTTTTCTAATTTAAGAATAATTTTCGCATCGGTCACTTTTCCGAAAAGGTGTTCCAATTTGCTCAATTTTTTTTGGATATTATCCAATAGTTTGACATCTGCTGTGAAGTGGATTGCTTCAGTTTGTACTCTCATTGTGAACGGTTTTGGATGTTTGTGAAATGTAAACAAAAATTGTGACTCTACATGGGCTGTTAAACCCAAAGCATGACGCAAGATGAAATGTTTCTGGGAGAAAAGCAAATTTTATATCTGTTTTTGGGTACTTTGAAGTGTTAATTATTTGTTAAAAATCAAAATGGCAAAAGGATAATCTTCTAAATCGTTGTTTTTCAATATTTTCTAAAAAAAACGATTTCATATATTACTAACACATCGCGTTCCATTGGGATACAATGGGAACGCGGAGGACGCAGATTCTATGGATTTACACCATACTTTTCGACACAGATGGAACAGATTTAACGAGATTTTCACAGATTTTTTTGATTTTCAATGCTTAAAATCAAAAAAATCTGTGAAAATCTCGTTAAATCTGTTCCATCTGTGTCGAAAAGTATTTTTTGTCTCAATCATCAACGGACTTTTATCCAAAAACAAGCATTAATATAAATTTTTGCTACTTTTGAGTTATTTTTAAACTCAACGTCATGCAACAATTTACTGGACTTTTGGGCATTGCCCTTATTTTGGGTGTCGCGTACCTCCTTTCCAACAATCGCCGCGCTATTAATTATCGAACAGTGGGTGTAGGCTTATTGTTACAACTTATTTTTGCGATTTTCATCTTGAAAACGAAGGTGGGCAGCCATATTTTTGACTGGATAGGCAAAGGGGTTAATAAAGTGATTGCTTTTTCGCAAGTCGGCGGCGAATTTGTATTTGGTGCTTTGGTGAATGTGCCTGCGGTAAGTAAAGCCTTTGGCGCAGGGGGTTTTATTTTCTTTTTTAAAATTATTCCGACGATTTTATTTGTTGCCGTTTTAGTGAATATTGGTTATTATTTAGGCATCATTCAATTCGTCGTGCAGCAACTCGCTCGAGGTATGAATTTTTTAATGAAAGCGTCGGGTTCAGAAGTGTTATCCAATATTTCGAGTGCTTTTGTCGGTCAAGTGGAGGCTCAAATTATGATAAAGCCTTATTTAAAAGGCATGACTCAAAGCGAATTAATGGCATCTATGTCGGGCAGTTTTGCCTGTATCTCGGGTGGAGTCATGGCGGCATATATTTCCTTTGGCGTTCCTGCCAAATATTTATTGGCGGCGAGCATTATGGCAGCCCCGGGCGCGTTAGCCATTTCAAAAATCATCTTCCCAGAAACCCAAATTTCCGAAACTGGCGGCGAAGTCCAGTTAAAAATCGAAAAAACACATACAAATTTGATAGATGCTATTTCAGCAGGTTGTTCCGACGGTTTGAAAATTGGTTTAAATGTAGCTGCGATGTTAATTGGCTTTTTGGCATTGATAGCATTTTTTAATTATGGATTGGGTAAAATGGGGCATTTAATAGGGATGCCTCATTTAAGTTTAGATTTGATTTTGGGTTATCTTTTTGCGGGTTTTGCTTGGTGTATGGGCGTTCCTGCGGATGAAATTGTAACTGCTGGAGCGTTAATGGGTACAAAATTGGCTGCAAATGAATTTGTTGCGTATAGTCAGTTATCGCCATACGTTAAAGCAGAAGCAGGTCAAGCTTTGATGCTGATTGCAGGACATCCGATGTCGGCGAAGACCATTGCGATTGTCAGTTTTGCCCTTTGTGGATTTGCGAATTTGGGTTCGATGGGCATTCAGATTGGCGGGATTAGCGCGTTAGAGCCAAGCCGAAGAACTGATTTGACGAAATTAGCGTTTAAAGCGTTGATTGCAGGCACTTTAGCATCGTATATGTCTGCGACGATTGCGGGGATATTGATGTAAGAAAGAATATATTTATGCTTTGGAAAATTGTGATACGAATGGATGAACTGTGATAAAAAACAAGAGGAAAAGGAAAAAAGTTGAAAAATAAATTTATATTAAATAAAATAATAATTTATTTTTAGAGACAAAAAGTTCTTTGACAAGACGG
>JBDKKX010000392.1:0-5690 GCA_039795795.1 Bacteroidota bacterium
CACGGATTCGTACAGATTTTTGCAAAAAAAATCCGTACGAATCCGTGAAATCTGTGAAATCCGTACATCCGTCGTATCACAATGTATCCCAAAATGTAACCTAAAAATGAAACATCCCATTAAAATCCTACAAATCCTACAAAATCAATCCTATTTAATCCCAAAAAAATCCCATTTAATCCTAATTCCAGTCACCACAAAATTTAAATCAACCATTTCCTTTAAAAATAAAAAAATCATGAAAGATTCCAAAACTTCCCGAAGAAGGTTTCTAACCCAAATTGGTGCCGCCAGTTTAGCGACGGCAACTTCGCCATTAACCACTTTGGCGGCGCAAGAAAAAGCGGAAGCACGCATTCTCCATTATGAAACCCCCATTTCGCCCAATGACAAAATCCGAATTGGCGTGATTGGTTACGGCGTTCAAGGTCACTTTGATTTGGAAACCGCCTTGAAAGTCCCTGGCGTTGAATTAGCTGGTATTTGCGATTTATATTCTGGCAGGATTGAAAATGCCCAAGAAAAATTTGGCAAAGACCTCTATACGACGACCAATTACAAAGACCTTTTAGATAGAAAAGACATAGATGCCGTATTGATTTGTACAACCGACGTTTGGCACGCCCGCATTACGATGGATGCTTTGGCAAAAGGCAAACACGTTTATTGTGAAAAACCGATGATTTATAAAATCAGCGAAGGGTATCCTGTAATGGAAGCTGCTAAAAAATCGGGTAAAGTTTTACAAGTCGGCAGCCAAAGGGTGAGTAACATTGGTTATGCAAAAGCCAAAGAATTGTTGGCAGCAGGCGAAATTGGCAAACTTAATATGGTCAATGCCGTCTATGACCGACAAAGTTCGATTGGTTCGTGGGAATACACGATTCCAAAAGATGCTAATGCAATGACTACCAATTGGGATAAATTCATCGAAGCAACGGAAAAAATGAATTTTGATGCCAAAAAGTTTTTTTGGTGGCGGGCATTTAAAGAAGTGGGTACGGGCGTAGCGGGCGATTTATTTGTTCACCTATTGAGTGGGACGCACTTGATTACGAATTCAAAAGGTCCTGAATCCATTTATAGCACGGGTCAATTCAGTTATTGGAAAGATGGGCGCAATATGCCCGATGTCATGTCTGGCGTGTTGCAATATCCCGATAGCAAAGAACATGCAGCGTTTCAAATGACCTTGCAAGTCAATTTCATCAGTGGTACGGGCGGGCAAGAGCTGATTCAATTGGTTGGTTCGGAAGGCATCATCGCCATTAATGGCAATGATATAACGGTGAAACACAGTCTTCTGCCCGAAGCACCTGGATTTGGCGGTTATGATTCGCTTTTCACGTTCTCGAAAAAGATGCAAGCCGAAATGCAAAAAGATTATGACGCAAAGTGGACGGCAGAGCAAAGAAAACGGAAAACCAAAGCGGATATAGTTTTCAAAGCCCCCGAAGGTTATAGCGATCATTTAGACCATTTCGCTCATTTCTTTGATTCCATCCGAACAGGCAAACCCGTCGTGGAAGATGCGGAATTTGGATTTAGAGCTGCCGCGCCTGCTTTAGCTTGTAATACCAGTTATTTTAGTAAAAAAATTGTGCATTGGGACCCTGTGCAGATGAAATTAAAATAAACATTGGATTGCTATACAAATAATAGTTGGAAAAAAGAATCATAACCAATTATTATTTTTATAACAATTTAAAAAGCAAGGGTTCAAAATTTTGACAAAAAAATGACAAAATAAATAATGACTTTTATTTAAAAAATATGTCTGAATAATGTTAAAATTGCAGAAGTTTTCACAGCGTGAAAAACAGTTTTTTCAAATTTATTAACTATCCACAAATTGAAACAATGGGAAAAGTTCTTGTTAGCATTTTGATGTGTTGCTTTTTAGCATTAGACGTTTTCGCACAAGCTCCTGCTGCTGCACCTGCGGATGCGGCGGCTGCACCCGCTAAAAAAACGGTTAGCAGAGGAAAAGCGAAAAAAGCGGCTGAGGCAAAAGCGGCTGAAGTAACGCCTGCTCCTGCTCCTGCAACTGGCGGCACACAAGCTGCTCCACCAGCAGTGGTCACCAAAGACAAAAAAGCACCAAAAGAGCATAAAGCGCACACCCAAGGTACTGCGACTCCAGGCACAGACAAGTTGATTGGTAAAGACGCAAAAGGACATGATGTTTATCAAGGACCCAAAGGCGGACAATACTATATCAGCAATGGCAACAAACAGTATTTGGATAAAAAAGAGAAATTGAAAGTTTAATTTATCGTTGTAATAGATTGATTTTCAATAAGAAACGATTGCATCTGTTATGGATGCAATCGTTTCTTGTTTTCTACCGATTCAACATAAAAGCATCCACATTCGTACCATACGAATCGTCTGAATGCTTTTTTTTGCGTTTCGACTTTTTAGATTTTGCTGGTTCGGGCAAAACCATTTGCTTAGAAGCCGTCGCAGAAACCATTTCAACCTCAACAGGCTCAGAAACAATGGGCATAGTTGGAGCAGATGCAGCCACTTTCACAACGATTGGTTTATCTTTTGGCGCGGGAAAAGTGGTTGCAGGCATCACAAGCGTAGAATCCGTCGGTTGCGACGGCGTTTCTGGTGCCGCTTGCGAAACATTTGTAAGCGTTTCTCGCACATTAAACATTTTTTCTTCAAACAATTGATTCATAAATTGAATACAACCTTTTTTATTCGCGTGTTGATAATCGCCAAATGCTTCTGTTGCCGTCAATGCCGCCGAATAATCTGTTACGATTAATCCCGTTTTTGCTTCCACCAATGTTTTCAACGGAGTCAAAAAGCTATCTCGAATTGATTCCGCAAATCTTGGAAAATAAGGACTAATCACTAATTTCACGTCCGTTCCTTGACTTTTTGCAAAATCCACCATTTCCTTCAAATGATCCACCATTTCGGGCATGACCCGCACTTTATACGATTTCAAACTCGTATCCGATGCCATTTTTGCAGAAATAACCCTGTCTAATAACCAATCTTCATCCGTTTTCTTCCGATAATTAAACGCTCGTTGAAAAACTTCACTATTATGACGGTACAAATGGCTCACCAAACCCCCATAATAAACTGTTTTATCATATCTTGTAATCAAGGCTTTCAAACTATCCGAGTATGCCGAATAAAGATTGAAAGCCGCTACAAATAATTCATCTTTTCGGTCGCACATGGTTACATCAATGACCATCGTTTTAGGCGCGCCATTTTTTTGAAACTGGTCTCGCACCAAAACGCTTGCTAAATCCGCAGGCATCCCGTTGTAACTGATATTCAACGTATTAAGTCCCGTCAACCGTTCTATTTCAGGTTGATAAAAGCCTAATCCGCGAGAATTGCCGACCAATAAAATATCCGCTTTTGCATCTCCCCGATACAAGCGCGAGTATCTAAACTGGCTATTAAAAGCTACTTTTTTCAAAAAATAGCCAAAAAATCGGTCTCCAACAAAACTAAGCGTTAAAAAAGCAGTAATCCATAAAAAATGTTTCATATTAAGTGGGGATTTATAAATTTGAAGAGATAGATTTGGTATTAACCTCAAAACTGAAAATAAATAAATGCTTTTGACCCAAATGTGCCAAAAAAAGCAATCAGCCATAACAAAATACTATACGATACAACTCTAAAAGGCGTGCTTACCAAAGCAATTTTTTGCAAATTCTGCCAATTATTATTCATCATTTCTGCCGTCAACAAAATCGCTATCAGCACAAACGCTTTGACCACCATGAATTTATTAATAACAGTATCCCAACTGAATCCTTCCAAACTGACAATGCGCTCAATCACTTTCAACGCTGTGGACAAGTTTTCTGCTCTGAAAAAAATCCATGCAAAACAAGTCAAGGTATAAACAATCATAATATCTAATCCTGTTTGCATCCATTTCGGCATTTTCATCGCATCTTCCAATGCACCAAATTTTTTACCGACTAATCGCTGAATAACCAAATAAAAGCCATGCAAAAAGCCCCAAATAATAAAAGTATAATTCGCACCATGCCACAAACCACCTAAAACCATCGTTAAAACCAAATTGCGATACGTCATAAACACCCCATTCCGATTGCCCCCCAACGAAATATATAAATAATCCCTCAACCAAGAAGACAATGAAATATGCCAGCGCGTCCAAAATTCAGAGAAATTTTTAGAAAAATAAGGCGTTCTAAAATTCCAAGGAAAGTCAAAACCCAACATATACGCTAAACCACAAGCAATATTTGAATATCCAGAAAAGTCGCAGTAAATTTGAAAGGAGTAAAAGATTACGCCTAAAAGCAAATGAGAAGCCGAAAATCCATCTGGCGCGTTGAAACATTGATCCACAAAAGGAGCTAATGAATCTGCAATAGCCACTTTTTTGAAAAAGCCCCACAAGATTTGCCCCAAACCTTCAATAATTCGATTCCAATCGAATTTTTTATCTTCCCTAAATTGCGGTAAAAAGTCACGAGCACGCACAATCGGTCCCGCCACTAATTGCGGAAACAATGCCACAAAAGTCGCAAATCGGAAAAAATCTCGTTCTGCCTTAATTTCCTTTTTATACACATCAATCGTATAACTCATGGATTGAAAAGTATAAAATGAAATCCCAATCGGCAAAATAATGTGCAAAGTATGCCAACTCGGTGTAATACCTCCTATTTTCAACAAATTAATAAACGAATCTATAAAGAAATTGAAATATTTGAAAAAACCGAGAAAACCCAAATTCATACACACGCTCAAAGTCACCAATCGCTTTTTTTTCACTACATCCGAAGTGTCTTCAATAAAAATCGCCAAACTATAATCCAAAACAGTCGTGAACAGGACAATGCCGAGAAATCGCCAATCCCAAGAACCATAAAAGATGTAACTGGCAATCAAACAAAGCCACATTCGGTCTCGCCCCTTTAATATAAAATATAACGGCAGAAAGCAAGCAATAAATTGTAAAAATAAAATACTGTTAAAAACCATGATTTCAGTTTTTAAATCGGGTTATAAGTTTGTAAATATAATTTTATTTCAAAACACATTTTCAACACTTCGTTTAAATAACGGGGGGCTCCCATTTTTTCAAATTGCTAAAACAGTACCCCCGATACATACAAAATTAAATGCTAACGACAAGAACAACAATCTCTTTTTTATTTGGCGTTTAAAACATCATCAATCGATACCTGAACAGTATGCTCAGAATGTTTGAAATTTTTATTTGGATTGCGCATTTTAAACAATGCTGTAAATTGGCGCGCTGCAAATTGGGGTAATGACCCAATTGCATTCCAAATTTGTTTCGGCACACGGCTCAAATACAAAGATAAAAATATATTTAACCCAAAAATCCCAATCGACACAAACATCGCCAATGCCATTTTCAAGCTAAACAAGGCACTTACACACATCCACACCAAAGATATGCCCAATAAAATAAACATGGGCGGTATAATCGTTGTCAAACCAAACAATAATTGATTCCAATTCAAGAAGAAGAATCCTCTTAACAACAAGCCAATGGTATTCGGCAAGTTTTGAAAATAAGAATACAACCAGCGACCGCGTTGCGTTTCAACCGCGTCACCTGTTGTCACTTTTTCGTCATAAACGAGTGCATCTTTTGCATAAACAATTTTCTCCTTTTGATACAGCAAATAGTTTTGCAA
>JBDKKX010000393.1:0-5626 GCA_039795795.1 Bacteroidota bacterium
AACCATTTGTAATATAAAAATGGTTGTTGAATTCGTAAAGCAATTAAATTCATAGAAACGAAGCATCCAGTTTTAAAAAATATATTTTGGCTATCATCTTGTGCAAAAGTAATGGTTTTAACCTAAAACATGCATTTTTTTTAATCTTTTCTTGCCTTTAAGTATCCTAAAAAGCCAAATAAAAATTGGTAGCCGAGCAATCCGAACAAGACGGCATCTTTCATTTTGTAGAGCATTCTAAAAAAATTAAGTTATGTAAAAATGATGTTATGCGAATCTTTTATTGTTGATTTGCTGATATTTACAAATTTTATTTTAAATAATATTATATTTTAATTCAGAAAGTTTCACAAAAAACAGCATAAAAAAGGCTAAAAGTTTGGTTTTATGGAATGAAGGAAATACTTTTACCGCCGAATATTCATTCTTTTTTCCACATTCAAACGAGATATTATCATGGGAATCAATGTATTAGAACTTTTAAAAGGTCAAATGGGCAACATGGTTGTCGAAAAGGCTGCACAGTATTTGGGCGAAGACGCGGGCGCGGCGGGTAAAGCGATGAGCGCGATTTTACCTTCCGTATTAGGCGGCGTGATGAATCAAGCAACAAATATTAGTGGTGCTACGAATTTGCTAAATATGTTGAGCAATGGCGGACATGATGGCAGTATTTTTAGCAATTTGGGTTCTTTATTGAGTGGCGGCAGTGCGACTCAAGGGTTGGTAAATGCTGGTTCTGGCATTATTAAAGGTCTTTTTGGCGATAAAGTAGGCTCTATCGTGGATTTCATTGCTAAATTTGCGGGTGTTAAAAGCAGTTCTGCGTCCTCGTTGTTGGGGATGGCGGCTCCGTTGGTGATGGGAATGATTGGCAAACAATCTGCGGGCTTAGGCGCGAGTGGTTTGATGAAATTGTTGGGTGGTCAATCCGATTTCATCAAAGCGGCGTTACCTGCGGGCATGGGCAGCATTTTAGGTTTGGCAGGGCTTGGCAATTTGGGTGGTGCGGCGGATGCGGTGGTGAATACTGCTAAAACGGCAACGACTCGCGCTACGGAAACCGCTTCATACACGGCAAATCGCGTTGCGAATGAGGTGAAAGAAGAAGCGGGTGGTTTTAATTGGTGGCCTTGGGCATTGTTAGCGGCTATTTCTCTTGCGGCATTGTGGTTTGCGCGAAAAGGTTGCGGCGGGACTCCGACCAAAGTGAAAACAGAAGCGGCTGCTCCAGCACCTGTTACGCCTGCGCCTGCGGCGGCAGTACCTGCGCCAGCAGCTCCCGTTGCAGCAACGCCTGCTGCGCCAGTGGAAAAGAAGTTGAAATTGGCAGACGGTACTGAAATTACAGTGATGGGCGGTTCATTTTTGGATAAATTATATACAGAAGTGAGTAGCCCCGCGTCCAGCAAAGGTTATAAAGTGACTTTTGACAATTTTAATTTCAATACAGGTTCTGCGGTGGTGGCAGATGCTTCTAAAAAACAATTGGAAGATTTGTTTCACATCATGAGCGCGTACCCAAAAGTTGAAATTAAAGTGGATGGTTACACGGACAATAAAGGCGATGCGACTAAAAACAAAAAATTGTCTGAAGACCGCGCAATGGCTGTGAAATCGTTTTTGGTCGGTAAGAAAATCGATGCAAAACGCGTTGTTACAGCAGGTCATGGTGCGGAAAACCCTGTCGGCGATAACAACACGGAGGAAGGACGGGCTAAAAACCGTCGTATCGAATCCACTATCACGGCGGATTAGTCTCGTATTTGAATTTTTAGCTTAAGGATTTTTAACATAATATATTTTGTAAACGAACTCCTTTCAAGGTCGCATGCGCTTGCACGACCTTGAAAGGGGTTTGTTTTTATTTGAAGACGACTTCCGTTGCACCATATCCATATTTAGTATGGTATTCATTTTTGTAGGTTGCAACGTAGGTATTGCGACGCAATCGGGCATGAATGAGTTCGCGCAATCGCCCTTTACCCAAACCGTGGATTATATAGACTTTGGAAACGCCTATATGTACTGCTTTGGACAAATAATGGTCAAAGGCGCGCATTTGAATATCTAAAATTTGGGCAACTGTCAAACTATTGGGATGATCATGCAACATTTCAATATGTAAATCTATATCTCGTTGGAAATCAGCGAATTGTTGCACTGGTGGAACGGGTTCAATATAGTTTTTGACCAATTTAGGGTTCACCTTGATATGGTCTTGGGTGTATTTTTTCAAATCCTCTTTTTCGTCAGAGGCGGTTTCAAACTGGGTCAAAATCGGCAAAACCACGATTTCTTTATTGAAAATCGCTGAAAATTGCTTTTTTTTGAAAAACAATTGCGGTTTTAGTTTCATGGGTTTGAGAATGGTTTCGCCCATGCCCGACGTATATAAAGGTTGGATTTCTAATTGCACATCTGGCAATTCATTCAAATCGTCGTGTTTGAAATTGCCAATTAATACTAATTTGCCACCATCTAATTTTGCCTGTTTTTCCGCAATTTGTCGCTTTAAAATATTGATTTTCAAAGAAAAGAATATATTGGTTTTCGTGCCATTCAATAAAAAAATATCATATTGAATCGTATCGCCAAATTTATCGACAATGGCTTCAAAACCTAATTGCAATCCATCTTTTGGGGCAAGGTGTGCGGGCAAGGAGGCGATAAACGCATTTTTATCTTGAGTTGGTTGCGTTTTAGGAATCGGTTTGCCGATGAAATGTTGTAAGATTTGTTGCTGTGCGGTGTGAGCATCGATGCGGACAAGGTCTTCCTCCGAAGCAGGAATTTCCATATTCGACCCGCGTAACAAGACCATGACCATCCCGTTGCCGAGTTTATCGGTGATAACTCCTTCTTCAGGAGCATGTAAAAATTTGACCTTTGTGCCAATGCCAAGTAACATTTTGTTTTAAATTAAATAACAGGAATGGTGAATGATAAATGATGAATGGTGAATGATAAATGGTGAATGTTGTTATTTATCATTCATCACTCATCATCGATTATTCCATATTTTTGCAAAACAAATGAAATTCTAACATAAAATAGTTAAAAATAATTTTTTGTCCTCATTTTTATAGGCAATCTTCGGATGATGCCTATGAGTTAGTTTAAATATCAAAATTTCTTATTTTTTAAACTAAAAATAAAATTTCAATTAACTTCATTTTTTCAAAATAAAATTTTAATAAAAACAAATTATACTTAATGTATATTCTGAAAAAAATTAACATTAACTTAACACTTGTTGGGTACGGTAATTAGTTTTAATTTTACACTATGAAACGTAACAGAGATGTTACAAAGCGAAAAAATTTTAAGCTAAGAACCAATTCAATCGTTTTGACATGACAAGAATCGTTAACAATCGCCACATGGCAAGTGTGGCTTTCGCAGTTTTGATGGTCATTTGTGGCATAGCTGCTGTTTACCCGACCACTTTCCCTACGAATACATCGGGTACTCCTTTTAATACGGGTGATATGGCATGGATGCTTATCGCAACGAGTTTAGTATTGTTGATGACTCCGGGTCTTGCCTTTTTTTATGGCGGCATGGTGACGCAGAAAAATATTATCTCGACCATGTTGCAAAGTTTTATTTGTTTGGGAGTGGTCAGTTTATTATGGTATGTTGTCGGATTTAGTTTGGCATTTGGAGATGACTGGGGCGGCTTAGGGCTGGTTGGGAATCCAAAAACATATTTTATGTTTAATAATGTGGGTACGGCGGCGCATAAAACCATTTCAACAGGTTTGCCTTTTGTGCTTTTCGCAGCGTTCCAATTGAAATTTGCAGTGATTACCCCTGCCTTAGTGACGGGTTCTTTCGCAGAACGGGTGCGTTTTTGGGGATATATTGTATTTGTGAATCTATTTTGTTTGTTGATTTACTGTCCATTAGCGCACATGGCATGGCATCCAGACGGCTTCTTGGCTAAATGGGAAGTATTAGATTTTGCGGGCGGTACAGTGGTACATATTGCAGCAGGTTGTGCAGCGTTAGCGGGTTCAATCGTTTTAGGCAAACGGAAAGTGGTAGAAGAAGGCGCAACCACAAGCCCTGTTAATATTCCATTTGTAATTTTAGGAACAGGTTTATTGTGGTTTGGCTGGTTTGGATTCAACGCGGGTTCAGCACTGGGCGCGAATGAATTAGCGGTTAAAGCATTTGTCAATACCAATTTAGCTTCTGCGGTTGCGGCGGTGGCTTGGATTATGGTGGATGTGATGCGCGGTAAAAAACCTTCTGCTTTGGGTGCTTGTATTGGTGCAGTGGTGGGTTTGGTCGCGATAACGCCTGCTGCGGGTTATGTAAATTACGGACCGAGCTTGTTTATTGGGTTTATTGCGGCGATTACGAGCAATCAAGTCGTGGTTTGGTTTCATAAATCAGGTTTGGACGATACATTGGATGTATTTCCTTGTCATGGTGTGGGCGGTATGGTCGGTATGTTGTTGACGGCAGTGTTTTCTACGGAAACAGGTGGTAAATTAGGTTTGGCTTATGGCGGAACGCATTTGATGACCATGCACGTATTAGCATTAATCATTGTTTTTACATTCACCTTTGGAGGTTCTTATCTATTATTTAAATTAACGGATTTGATAACGCCTTTGCGGGTGGATGAAGGAGAAGAAATTGAAGGATTAGATATTTCTCAACATGATGAGACGATTCGCATCGCTCCAGCAATTGAGTAAAGAAAGTCATTTATAAAATTAAAAAATGCGTCAATCGGTTCGGTTGACGCATTTTTTTTTATCGTTTTTTTCTCAGTACGGGACAAAAAAAAATTAACATTTTATTTGCATTTTATTTGCATTTTAAAGATATATATGTAATTTTGCATTACAAATGATTTTAAGCAAAATTCAAACAGATTTCAAACAAACGATAGACAAACAATAAGTGTATTTAACCCTAAAACAAAAATCTTCCTTAGAGCCTCAATCTGGTTTTCTTCCAATAATGGTCTCAAAACTTGCGTCAAGTTGTGTATTTAATTTTGTATAATTATTTAATACGTATTTTTAACAAACTCTCTGACAAAGTTTTCCAAATGAAAACGATTCAATTATCAGCCTATTGGCTTCGGTTTTCGGTACTATTGCTCTTTTTTTGGAGCGAGTTGCCATTGGACGCAACTGCCCAACAATGTACAAACTATTTTGCAACCCCGCAGATAAATGCGGCTGTCATAGATGCCCAAGGGAATAAGTGGTTTGGCACCAGTACAGGGGTGTGGAAGTTTGATGGCACGAACTATACGCACTATCATCCTTCCAATAGTGGATTAGTGAGTGCGGATGTGCGCGCCCTTGTCATTGATGCACAAGGAAACAAGTGGATTGCGAGCTATGACCAGGGCATCTCCAAATTTGACGGCACGACTTGGACGACTTACAACACTTCCAATAGTGGGTTAGCCTTAAATCATGTTACCACTATCGCTGTTGATACTCAGGGGAACAAGTGGTTTGCGTATGGGACGTATGGGGGCATCTCCAAATTTGACGGCACCACTTGGACAACTTACACCACCACCAATAGTGATAGTGGGTTAACGGATAGTTATGTCGAAGCCATCGCGATTGATGCCCAGGGGAACAAGAAT
>JBDKKX010000394.1:0-5597 GCA_039795795.1 Bacteroidota bacterium
AAAATTTCCCTAATTTAGTTTGTTCCAATACATAATCCTTGGCTTTTTCTAATTGCACTTTTTCCAACACATCCGAATTCCAATTTTTGCTCCGAATGAGGTTGCTAATTCGCTTGGTACCCGCAGGTGCATGAACGGTGCCGCAAATATATTTCCCCAATTCACTCAATAACAGTCCTTTTTTTGAATCTCGATTTAACAGGATACTTACGAATAAATCATAAAACGTTCCAACTAATCTTTTATCCAACAACGATAATAGCGAGGACAGGTACGAGGACAAATATTTTTCAACATTCCACAAAATTTTTTGTTGCTGCACGGGTTGAGTTGACAAAATTGCCTTATTTTTGCAGATATTATTATACATTTGACCTTCTTATTTTTTGTACTTTTTTAAATTACAAAGGTAAGAAGGTTTTTTTTGTCCTTTAACAGAAATCCCGAATTTTCAACTGAAAATTCGGGATGACTCATGTTTTTGAAAAGAAATCGCCTTTTTACTTTGTGGGTAACGGACAGGGGTTTGAAGTTACCAAACGGACATCCCTACGGAATTGAAAATTAATCTTTTATAAATTAAAACTTTAACAATTCAGTAGAATCAACACACTTAACAGGTTTGCAAAACCTGTTAGGTGTGTTCCACGTAGAACGTTGTTACACCTAACAGGTTTGCAAAACCTGTTAGGTGTGTTCCACGTAGAACGTTGTTACACCTAACAGGTTTGCAAAACCTGTTAGGTGTAACGTTCGCCAGCTTCCAAAAATGGCTTATCTTCGTCTTTTAAATTATTTATAAGCAATGAAAAAAATTCAATTTTTAGGTCTTTCGGTTTGCGCAAACTTATTTGTGGGGTCGGCTGCGGCGCAATCTTTCAATAATTTCCCTGTCAGCACTCAAAAACCGCCGTTACATGGCAAACATTGGATGGCAGTTACGGGAAAACCGTTAGCCGCAACTGCGGGTGCCATGATTTTCACCAAAGGCGGCAATCCTGTGGATGCGGCATGTGCGATGTTAGCGGCGACTTGTACGATGTGGGATGTATTAAGTTGGGGCGGCGAAACGCAAGCCTTAATTTATCATCCCAAACTCAAAAAAGTATTGGCAATCAATGCTTTAGGAGTCGCTCCGACGGGCGCAACGCCTGAATTTTTCAAAAACAAAGGGATGAAATATCCGCCCGAATTGGGTGCATTAGCCGCCACAACGCCCGGAACCGCAGGCGGTTTAATGACGATGTTAGCGGAATATGGTACAATGTCGTTGCAAGAAGTCTTGGCACCTGCCATGACGATGGCAGCAGGCTACCCCATCGAAGCGCAAACGGCGAATTCCATCGAACGCGGCAAAGCAGAACTTAAAAAATGGCCTTATTCTAAAAAAGTATTCCTGCCGCACTTGGGCGAAGCGCGGGAAGCTCCCAATGCAGGTGAAATTTTCGTCCAAACCGCCCTTTTAGCAACCTTGCAAAAGTTGGTGGATGCTGAAAAAACAGCCCTTTCCAAAGGAAAAACTCGAAAAGAAGCGATTTATGCAGCGTATGACGTGTTTTACAAAGGTGAAATTGCGAAAGAATTCGTGCGCGGTTGTCAGGAACAAGGCGGTTTAATCACAGAAGCGGATTTAGCGAATTGGAAAGTCAAGATTGAAGAGCCTTGTATGACGACTTACAAAGGCATTGAAGTCTATAAATTACAACCTTGGTCGCAAGGTCCCGTGATGTTGCAGACGCTGAATATTTTAGAAAATTTTGATTTGAAATCCATGGGTTATAATTCGACGCGCTACATTCACACGTTGTATCAAGCGATGAATTTGGCTTTTGCCGACCGTGATTTCTATTATGGCGACCCTGCCTTTGCGCCGCAATTGCCGATAAAAGGTTTATTATCAAAGGATTACGCAAAAGAAAGAAGTAAATTAATTCAATTCGAGGCGAATGACCCGAAAGCGGCTCCAGGCGACCCGTATTTATTTGAAGGCAAAACCAATCCTCATTTAGACGTTTTGAAAAATTGGGGACAAGCAAGCCTTTCGCCCAAAGCAAATGCACTTTTGAATGATGCGTTTTTAGAACATTTTGTGGCAGGAACGACTTCGGTGGAAGCGACGGATACTTCGGGTTGGGTGGTTTCGATTACGCCGAGTGGCGGTTGGGTGCCTGCTTGCATCGCGGGCAATACGGGGATTGGCATGAGTCAACGAATGCAATCGTTTGTGTTGGATGCGAAGGAAAGTCCTTATAATGTGGTGGCACCCGGCAAACGTCCGCGAGTGACGTTGACTCCAAGTCTTGCGTTGAAGGATGGAAAACCATTTTTGTCCTTCGCCAAACAAGCGGGCGATGAACAAGACCAATTATTATTGCAATTTTTTTTAAATATGGTCGAATTTAATATGACTATTCAAGAAGCCTGTGAAGCACCCAGTTTCAAGACGTATCAAATGTATTCGAGTTTCGGGAAACACGAAAAAAGTATTGGTTCGTTGACCCTCAACAGTGAAATGCCTGCTTGGATTCGCAAAGAGTTGAGTCGGATGGGTTACAAATTGACCTACCAAGAACGGACAAGTGGTCCTATTAATGCTATTTTTTTCGATTGGAAATACAAGAGTTTTTGGGGCGGGTCAAGTAATCATGGCGAAGATTATGGAATTGGTTGGTAATCGGTTCTACTTATAATAAATAAAAATATATAAAAATCGTAGGGGCAGGTCGCGACCTGCCCTTTTAAATCCATTATAATCCTTTAATTATCAATTATTTAAGAATAATTTTATTTTTAATTTGGTATAATTTTTCGTTATTTCATTTAAGATAAGTACACAAAATCACACTAAATAATAGATACACGAATCCCAATAATCTTTTAAAGCCGCTTCTCCTGCCTCAAGCACTGCCATAAACGTTGCATCCACAGGACTAATTTTTACATAAGCACCATCTTCATTGTCCGCCATCGTCACATACAGCGTCAAAGGCAAGCCTTTTAAAATTTTATCTTTTATGGGAATTAAAGATTTTACGATGCCTGAATCTAAATGAAGTTCTTGAAGTAGAGTCCAATCCTTTAAAACGCTTAAATCCGTTACGGAAGTACCCACAATGCGCAACTCCCGCATGAGAACAGCATCTTTTAAAGGACTCAAATCCTCAATTGGGGTTAAGTAAGCATTGAATTTTCGCAAATTTTTTAAATTTTTAAGGGGGCTTAAATCCCGAACTTGAGTACAAGAAATATCCAGTTTCTGTAACTGAATTAAGTTTTTTAAAGGACTTAAATCCCGAACGGGCGTTACAGGCAAGGCTATCTCTTGTAATTCCACTAAATTCTGGATAGGATTCAAATCGGTTACTTGAGTATGATTCAGGATCAGTTTTTGCAAATGGGATAAGTTTTTCAAAGCGGTGATGTCTCTCAAAGGCGTACCGTGAAAGAAAAGTACTTGGAGGGTTTTAAGTTTTTTCAGAGGATTTATGTCCGTCACTTGAGTATAACCGAGGCTGAGTTCTTTCAATTGAGGTAAGGCACTCAACGGATTTAAATCTTCTATGGGCGTGGAATACAAGTCAAGATACTGCAATTGCGTCAAATTTTGTAAACCCGTTAAATCCTTTATTAGACTACGCGAAAGATCCAGCCAACGCAACTGTTTTAAAGCTTTCAAAAAACTCAAATCGGTTATGGGTTTTTGAATTAACTGGAGTGCTTGCAAATGAACCAAATCTCTCAAAGGGCTTAAATCCGTTCCCGAAGCTACTCCAATAGAAAGTCCTTGTAAGCAAGGCAACTCTTTTAAAAAATTTAAATCGCTTCGACAAGATGAAATGCCCAGCCATCGCAAAAAGGTTAAATCTTTTAGAGGACTTAAATCAATTGGGTCGTCAGAGGAAACGGAAATCGAAAGTTTTTGCAAGTGAGCCAATCGTTTTAGCGGAGTCAAGTCTTTTATATAGGCTTTGGAAACCGACAGCACTTGTAATTGAGGCAACTCGCTTACAAAATCAAGGTCATTTATTCCATCCACATAGAGTTTTTTTAATTTTTTTAGTTTGGTGAGCGGCATGCCCAATAATTTTTTAAGGTGTTGTGAGAGTGTCCTTTTGGAAAAAAAAGTGAGCAGTTGATTGCAGCCTCCTCCGCTTTTCGCCTTAGCGTAATAGCGTGTCCACAAATTTTTTTCAAAATCAAACTCCGTATATTCTTCGGATAAAACCAGTTCTTCTAAGGCATCCAGCTCAAAAAGTGCCGCAGGAAGTTCCGTCAGCTGACACCAACTCAAATCCAGTCGAGTGCTTTTTTGAGCATGGGCTTCTGCTATCAAGTGTAGGGCATGTTCCATTTTCTAAAATTAAGTTTTTAGTTTCAATGCAAAACCGTTTGGATAGTTTGAAACTTTCTAAATGGTTGATAATGTTTTGTGTTCAATTCCTTTGAGATTAAAACAAACTTGTATAAAAGAACGGTACACCTAACAGGTTTTAAAAACCTGTTAGGTGTGTTCCACGTAGAACGGTACACCTAACAGGTTTTAAAAACCTGTTAGGTGTGTTCCACGTAGAACGGTACACCTAACAGGTTTTTAAAACCTGTTAGGTGTATTTACTGTACCACAATTTTTTGTACGGTGCTATGCGTTCCATGCCGCAAGGTCAAAAAATAGACACCATTGCCCGCCGCTTCTTTTGAAATATCCAATTCTAAATGCGTCGGTGCCGCCACATTTTTAAAATCGTGGTAAACCAATCGCCCATATAAATCGGTCAAAAGAATTTCAGTCGCATTGCTTTCGCGGACATCGCCTTGAATCACAATTTGGATTTTCCCATTCAAAACGGGATTTGGAAACACTTCTGCCGTAATACCCGTTTGTTGTTTCCCTTCAAAAACAACCGAACGAACTTCCGAAAGGGTGAAACGACCATCTAAATCATTGACTTTCAACCGATAATAAAAAACCGTTTGAAGCGAAGTAACAGGTACATTTTCATCCAAAAAATGATACCGTTCTGCATTATGCGAATGCCCTATTGCTTTGACTTGCGCGATTTTAGAAAAATTGCGCCCATCCACTGACCGTTGCACCTCGAAATGACTAACATTACTTTCATTCAAAGTCGTCCAATCGCAATCTACCGCTTGTTGATTCGCCTTCGTGACCTCAAAACGCACTAATTCCAAAGGCAGAGCCGCCGCATTCGCACAAGCCGCCGTGATAGTACCCGTCAAAGGAGCTTGTGTATGTTTCAAAATATTTTCCGCATCCGCCTGACCGACGCAAAACCAATTCCGCAATACAGACATATAAATTTCTTTATAATCGTATTGAATTGCAGGCGTTGCAGTTGCGGAAGCATTGGACGGAATAATGGCATTTGCGCCCACAATTGTTGGATTCACCGATTTTCCAAATAAAAACATCGGTGCCGAATCGCCATGATCTGTTCCATTTGAACCATTTGCCCGAATCCGTCGCCCAAATTCCGAAAAAGTCATGCCCAGAAAACGGTCTTCCATGCCCATTGTGGTAATATCGCTTTGAAATTCGCTGATGGCATTATTCAATTCGGTCAACAAATTCGCATGCG
>JBDKKX010000395.1:0-5551 GCA_039795795.1 Bacteroidota bacterium
TTCAAAAAAAAATCCGTGTAAATCCGCCCAATCCGCGTCCTCCGCGTTCCAATTACATCGCAATTGTATCACAAATGCAACGACGCTTTCCGCCGCAATAACACTTGCTCCGATTCCTTACGGTCAGGGTCCGGAACGCAACAATCCACTGGACAAACCGCCGCACATTGCGGTTCTTCGTGAAAACCAACGCATTCCGTACATTTATCTGGAACAATATAATAAAAATCGTCCGAAACAGGGTCATTCGACGCATCCGCAGGAACAATCGTGCCATCCGCCAACGTGTAATTTCCCTTCACCGTATTGCCGTCCGAAACGCGCCATTGAACGCCACCCTCATAAATCGCATTATTCGGACATTCGGGCTCACACGCACCACAATTGATGCACTCGTCCGTAATCATGATTGCCATATTGCAAAAAAAATTAATTGATGAACAATAAACATTGTTTAAAACGGCACAAAAATACGCTTATTTTAAGATTTCTAACCAAAAAATTAATAATCAAAGCGCACCAATTTAAATCCCTTAGCAGTTACAACCACCGAAACCATCACCCCTTTCGCATAATGCAGCGCAGCATTGGGCAACAAATATCCCTCTTTTTTGCTGAACAAAGTGGACGCTTTGCGCTTGCCTTCCTCGTCCATCGTCACAAAACGCGCCACAGATTGCCGTCCTCCCGTCAAATCCTTTTCTGTCCTCAATTTTTTCTCCGTATTTTTGGGATGATCGTTGAAAATTAACGCATGTCGCTCTCCTTGTGGGGCTAAAATATGACTCAAACCATGCGTCTCATAACCACTTAGCGCATACTTCGGAATAAAATTTTGATAAATCAACGCCCCATCTTTACCATATTTCACATTAAACATCGTTTTAGAATAATAAGTCGTATAACTTATATATTTACCCGTCGTTATGACCTTATAATTTTGCTCCAACGACAAAACAAGATTTTCTTCTGGCGTAAGGTAAGCCCAAACCAGCGTCAATCCCCAAATGCCCATGCCTTTTTTACGCTCTTTCGCACTATAATCCATGAAATCATAGATCGCATTAGAAAAAGGATGCAACGATTGACTTGTCGCTTCACCCGATTGCAAATTCAAACGAAACATAAAAGTCCCATTTGAACCCTCATTTTCAGAAAACCAACTGATTTTTGTATTTTCAGCATACATGCCCGCCCCTATCAATTCATTCGGATTACTCGTTTCTATCAACGACAAACCAACAATATTTTTCTTACTTAAATCTAAATTATATTTAATCGGTTGATTATCCCCTTCTACAAATTGATACAAATCCGTAATATAATCAGGGTCTCGATTTTTATTATCTTCTCTTTCCGTCTCCGCCAATACGAAAACACGATTGGAATTATCCAACATCAAATTGCGCAAATGCCCCGTCCGCCGCGAACTAAACAAACCACCTTTTTTTTCCGACACAAAAGCCGTTTTACCCGCCCAAATTTTTTGCAAATCTTTATCAAAAACCGTGAATTCTACTCGCAATTTAGTATCATTTCTACGAATATGTAATGTTTTGAATACTAATAACTTATTTTTATCTCTGGAAAGGACTAATTCATAATTCCCTTCATCTTCCGCCTCTGCATCCCATTCACCCACCTTTTGCGGGTTGCCAATATTTCCACCTTCGCCGATAGCAAACAAATAAATCTCATGCTTATCCTTCTTGTTGCTATAATGGTCGGAAATAATATACCCCTGCCCACCCAACAGAATCGCACCATGATAATACAAATGATCCCCTTCCATTTTCCCTAAATCCAGCTCATCATCATATAATTCTTTCAAATTCGCGTCATAACCACTGATATACGCTTTATCTTTTTGAAAAGTCCCTCCTTTGCTTCCTTTGATGATGATAATATTGCCTTTTGAATCCTTTAAAACCTTGTTAATCAACGTGTTCGTACGCTCATTCTTGTATTCTGGACCGAACGTAACTTTTACACGAACACTTTTTGCAGTCGGGTCATCGGGGTCAGGTGCTTCGTGCGGTTCATTTTTATCCTCTTTTTCATTGTCCTCAACGTTTGGCTCGGCTAATTTTTCTTCTTTGGAAACATCGGTAGCCGGTTTGGCTTCTTTGGGCGGATCTGCTACGGGTTTGTCATCCTTTTTGTCTTCCGAATCCGTTGTTTCTTTTTTCGCCTCCTTCTTTTTAACACTTTTTTCCTTTTTATCCTGTTTTTTATCGCTCTTCAACTGTGCAGCCACAGGCGAAGCAAAGCAACAGCAACATAAAAAAACAAGCATTCGGAACGCGCTTCGCAAAATCATAGATTGAGTCATAATCATTTTTAATATTTTTTAAAAAAAGTTAACACAAAAATATCCTTTTTTATATATCTTAATATAAATAACTTCTCTATTTTGTGTGAAATAATTTATACTTTTTTTAATAATTTTAAAATATATAAAAATTCGTATGAAACAGTATTCAACACTGGTTTTTGTAATATTAACCATTGTATTTTCGGCTGTTGTGAATCCTTCGGAAGTAGCTGCCCAAACCAAAACCATTAAAAAGGCAGGTAAAAAAAAGCAAACCCCTGAAAAAGCGGCGGAAACGGACGATTATTCCAAACCCGACTCAACCAAAAAAACAAAAAGTACCTCCGAAGATGTTCAAATCATCCAAACGGACAGCGATTATGAACGCCGCGATAAAAGTAAATCGCTCTCTGAGAATTACCGAATCAGTCGGTACAATATATTGAAAGTCAATACATTAGATTACTTTATTGGCTCTTATCCCCTTGTGTATGAGCGCGTTATCAATAAGCGTTTGTCGGTAGAAGCAACGGTTGGACTCACTTATGGCAATCTTTTTTCACAATTTTGGGCATCGAACGCAACTTCCACCGATGAACTAGCACAAATCGTGGAGCGTATTTTCAGTAATGCCCCCAAAATTGGATACATGTATGGGGTATCGGCGCGCTATTACTTTGGCAAATACAATAGCCCAGAGGGCATTTACGTCATGGGCGGCATCCAAAAAAGGTCGTATCAATATCTAACCTCCTCAATCTCAGTTGCTAATTATTCGACCGTAAGCGTTGATTGTTTGGATGTTGTGCGTGCAGCGATAGGCTATCAATTAGAACATCGCGCTCATTGGATGTCCGAAATTTATATCGGTGGTGCTTTGCGGCATACCACTTATAATGGTGCTTATTATGATGCGGGTGTTTTGAAAAATTCAAAGGATTTAGGATATAAATTCGGCGTACTCATCGGTGCACGTACGGGTATCTCCTTTTAATAACCTTATTCTAACGTACCCAACTATTTAATCCCAATTCCAGCGTACCACCTAATTTAGGTTAACTATTCAAATTCGTTTAAACCATGTTTAAAAAACAATATTTTGTTTTCGGAATTTTGACCCTATTATCCTTGGCAATTTGCACGTCAGAAGCAGCTGCGCAAACCAAAAAAAATATTAAAAAACAAGCTCAAAACTCACCGCCCAAAGAGACTTATTCCAAAAAAGGCTCTGTTTTTACCAATGAAGCAGGCAGGGATGCAACAGTTTCTAACGAAATTGAGCATTATAATGTTTTGAAAACCAATCTTTTAAGTGGTCTTTATGGTGCATTCACGCTCTCATACGAGCGCGTACTGACGAACCGTCTTTCCGTAGAAGGCATGATTGGTGTCACGCGCCCCTTTTTGGCTTGGCGCAAATCCACTACTTATCAAACCAATCCCGAATTGGATATAGAGCCCTTTGTTAGTACACAAAGCGCTTCAACCGATTTAACTTGGGGTATATCGGGTCGTTATTGTTTTGCACGAACCGACCGGTTTCAGAAAATGCCTTATGGTTTTTCTTTGGTAGCGGGTTTTGAAAAACGCACTTATAAATATGTGGGATGGATGCCTAATTTAGAGATTAGAGGCGTTTCGATTACGTCACATTCCGCGCCCGCGACCCTTACTTATACGGATTTAGGGCGGGTACTCCTTGCTTATCAAGACATTAATCGTTTAAATGTCACTTGGGATTTGTATGTCGGCTGTGCTTACCGACAAAAAACAGCCACAGGAGATTATTTTGATGTAATAAATTTAGTCACGAAGCACGACCCAAGAACCTTTGCTGCGGAGCCTTTCCTTTTAATTGGAGCGAAATTGGGTTATTCGTTTTAAAAACGATTTTAGCAAAATATAATTTGCCCATTAAAGCATTTTTCAAACAATGTTTTATATTAACATGACATTAACAATTGAAACGAAATAAAATTCAGTAGAACTTGTTTTCTTTGCTGTGGTTTTATTCTACGTTTATTTTAAAAAAATTCTAAAAAATTCAACAATCAATGAAAAAGGTTTTGGCTATGTGCGCATTCGCACTTTTCACCCTTGCTGCGAACGCACAAGCTCCTGCTACTAAAAAAGAAGCTAAAATGGAAAAAGCGGCTCCTGCTCAAGCAGCACCTGCTGCTCCTGCGGCGGTTGCGGCACCTGCTGCTCCTGCGGCGGTTACGCCTGCTGCTCCTGCGGCAGAGCATAAAATGAATAAAAAAGGAAAAAAAGCAGCGAGAAAAGCGGCAGCGAAAGCAGCAGCAGCAGGAAAATAATATTTAAAAAATATTACGCTGTAAAAAAGAATCGGTTGTAGATATTCAAATCTACAACCGATTCTTTTTTTTTGAAGGTTCAATTAGAAGCATTTTTAAACGAACTATCTATTTTTTTGACCTTTACGAAAGATGCATGAATGGGTTTCCATTCGGATTTAGAAGGGGGCGGCGTGCGATAGTATTGTTGTAAAAGGTCGGCATGCTCCACATTTTTAAACAAAATATCTCGCGCTCGAACATACCCAAAATCGCCCGACGGATGTTTTACATATAAAAAATGTTCCCATTCTTTCTCGCCATTCAATAAAGTTATATCTTCACAATGCTTGATAATCCATAACTTATCTGTCGCGGTAAGATTCCGAACGGTCGCACTATCTGCATTTGGCGCAATTTTCAATACGCTATTTTGCAACCGCGAACAACCTATCAACGCTGTTCGCGTCTCCTTATAAAACGTTTTAAACGATTGGATTTTCGCATCCCACACGAAACTACTCGTCACATATTCCATACAGCGTTCTCGATATGCCCCTTCCCTTACTTGCGCATCCGTATTCATTTTCAAAGTAAATTTCTTACAATCCACGTAATCCACGTATGAAATTCTTATCATATTTTGTGGATGCGCTTCCATTTCGACCCATTTGTACGCCGCAGGAGAAGGTTCATTGCCGCCTGCTTGGTCAAAATTTAAAGTCAATCGCTCTTCAAAAATTTTTTGGAGGTTGCCGCCTTGAAACGCATAAATTTCAAGGTCCCGTTGTTCCATCGAACTGCCCGTTTGCTGACTGCTCAATTCCAGCACGATTTCATCGGAAGGGCTATCATTCAAATTGGCAAAATGAACTTGAATCGTTTCTTTTTTGCCTTGGTCATTGATGCCGCCGCAATGAATCGAAACCGATTTGCCGCGTTC
>JBDKKX010000396.1:0-5545 GCA_039795795.1 Bacteroidota bacterium
AACCTGCTGGTAGTAAGTAATTGAATTATAAATAAATGTATTATTAAAAAAATAAATATCAGGTCGTCGGGGTTTAAACCCCGACGACCTTGCGATCCGTTTATCTATAAAGCATAGCCATTTACACCTGTCTGGTTTTTCAAACTGGACAGGTGTAAATATTTGGTAATCCATTATTTATAAAAAGATGAATGAAACGATACAATTATTAATTTCTGGTATCGCGCAAGGCATGATATATTCTTTAGTTGCCTTCGGTTACAACATGACTTACGCTACTGCCCGAATGTTCAATTTCTCAAATGGCAATTTTTTAATGTTGGGTGGAGTCGTCGGTTATGCCTTATATATGTCTGCAAAATTGCCTTTTATCGGCATGTTATTGGGTATTATCTTAGTCGGGCTCCTCACTGGCTGGATTTTATACAAAACATCTATCGAACCTTCCCTACAATCTAAATCAAATGTTGCTTGGATTTTGGCTACTTTAGCCTTTGGCATCATCTTAAAAAACAGTGTAGAAGTCTTTTGGAGTACGGATGATTTCCGTTTTGAATCGCCGTTAGGCAATACGCCGCTTCGTTTTGGGACAGTTGGCGTGTATCCGCAAGAAATTTTGATTATCCTCGTCTCGTTGCTGATAGTGATTGGCGTAGAGGCGTTTAAAAAATATTCCATTTTAGGGAAAGCGATTGTGGCGGTGAGCGAAGACAAAAATACAGCCAGTTTAATGGGCATTAATCAGCGATTTATTATTTTATTTTCTTTTTTATTGGCATCTGTCATCGCTTGTATCGCAGGTGCTTTGGTCGCACCGATAACCTTAGTGAGTGCAACGATGGGAACCGTTTTGGGCGTGAAAGCATACGCGGTTTCGATTATTGGCGGATTGGAATCGGGTTATGGCGTAATTCTCGGCGGATTAATTATCGGCGTATCTGAAAGTTTAACCGCCCGATTCATCTCGACGGGTTATAAAGATGCACCCGGATTTATTTTATTAATTTTAATCTTACTTTTTTTGCCTTCTGGCATTTTTGGAAAACAAGTCATCCGAAAAGTATAAACAGGAATGATGAATGATAAATTCCTTAGTTCTACTTTGGCACTTTAGCCCCGTAAAGAGAGAAAAAGAAATTTTTTTGCAAAAAAAATTTCTTTTTCTCTCTGAGAAGACCCCTCTGTAGGGTCTTCTCAGAGAGAAAACAAATTTTTTTGCAAAAAATTTGTTTTCTCTCTTTATGGGGTTTCCAAAGGATGCTTTATTTTATAACCGTTTATCATTCATCATTTATCATTCAAACTTTTATGAATAAAAAATATATTTCTTATCTCCTGCTTGCTTTACCGTTATTATTGCCGATAATCACGGATAATCAATACTATATACATGGTGTCGTTTGCCGCATCCTTATCTATGCGATTTTGGTTGCGTCGTTAGATTTGATAGTGGGTTATATCGGCGATGTATCGATTGGACATGCTGGTTTTTTTGCGATTGGCGCATACACGGTAGCAATTTTGACAGCGCGTCCTGAGTTGAATTCGGAAAGTACGCTGCATTATTTCCCACAATTGCCCTTTGTCCTTGCGTTAATCATAGGCATATTATTGAGTGGATTGGCAGGATTCATTTTAGGATTTCCTGCTTTGCGATTGACGGGACCGTATTTAGCCGTCGTCACGATTGCTTATGGTTTATTGATTTACACGGTCATCAACGAGCAAGAAAGCCTGACAAATGGTACAAAAGGTATCACAATGCGCACTTTAGAATTAGGCGGATTCTCTTTTGCGGGCAATAATTTGTTATATTTAGTATATCCGATGTTGATAATAGCGTTATTACTTATCCGAAATCTGACGAAAAGTTTTTGGGGACGGGCTTTTGAGGCAATTAAATATAGTGAAGTGGCGGCGGCGAATTCTGGGATTTCAAAATCTTATTATAAGATTTGGGCATTTGTCATTTCCGCAGGCATTGCAGGTTTGGCGGGCGGCTTGTTTGCGCAATTGGACGCATATATTTCGCCGAATACCTTTTCGTATAATTTTTCAGTGGAAATGTTGATTGCCTTGATTGTCGGGGGAACGCAATCTATCACAGGGAATATTTTAGGCGTGAGCGTGTATGTCTTGTTACCCGATTTATTCAATCGTTTCAATGATTATCGGTTAATCGTTTTTGGTATCGCGTTATTATTGGTGTTATTTTTCTTGCCGAAAGGGTTAGCAGGTTTGGTCAGCCAATTTTTATCGAAATATGCTCATTTCTTTTCTGATAAAAAAAACGATGCGGAACGATTCGTGGATTTGCAACAACGCAGTGAAAACGTGGATTTGTGGAATGAAATGCCACAATCTACGTCGGATGATATTTTAAAAGCACATCATTTAACGATGCGATTTGGCGGCTTAACGGCTGTCAATCAATTAAATATGACGGTGAAACGCGGTACCGTTCATGGTTTAATCGGTCCAAACGGTAGTGGTAAAAGTACTACAGTTAATTTATTGACAGGCATTTACAAGCCAGTGGACGGAACGATGACAGCACTTGGAACGGATTTAAAACCGATGCACACGTATCAACGGGCAAAACTTGGGATTGCGCGCACGTTTCAAAACTTGCAATTATTCAGCGATATGACGACGTTACAAAATGTCATGGTGGGCATGCACAACTCGTTCAAATCCAATTTATTGGCAATTCTTTTTGGCACGAAGGCTTGTCGAATGGAGGAATCTGCGATAGAGGCAAAAGCATTTAAATGGTTACAATTCGTAGGTTTAGAATCGGTTGCGTTTGAACAAGCGAAAAATTTGGCGTATGGACAAGCGCGTTTATTGGAAATTGCTCGTGCGTTAGCGTCGAATCCTGCTTTATTGTTATTGGACGAGCCTGCGGCAGGTTTGACTTCGGGCGAAATTGAAAAAATCAATGCGTTGATTTTGAAAATGAAAGATGCAGGGATTTCGATATTGTTGATAGAACACCACATGGATATGATTAGCGCGGTTTCGGATGAAGTGACCGTGTTGGATTTTGGCAAAAGAATATCGGGGGGCGATTATCAAACGGTTCGGCATGATCCACAGGTGATTCGTGCGTACTTGGGGACAGAGGGATAAATAGCCATTTCACTTTTTACAAATGCTTAATTTTCAATACCTGACAGCTTTTAACAACCTGTCAGGTATTGAATGTTATTTATTTAACCCGAACCATTTAATGTAAATAAACACAAATATATTTATATTTGCAAATCTTTTTTAACAAGTTGGTTTATAATATTTTACGACTACAAAATTACTCAAATTTTAATTTAACGAATGGAAAAAATTGATTTCGATTCTTACAAAAGTATCTGGCTTGCTTCCAAGGGCATAACGGATGATTTAAGTACCACAGAAAAGGGCAGATTGTTTGCAAAACAATTATTTATTTCATATCTGGACTGCGATATATCGGAAGAAGATGATGATTTATTTGTGTCAACGGGGGGAAGTGATGGCGGTATTGATTTAACGTACATACAACGCAGCACCACAACAATAGAGGGCGCGGCAGACGGTGAAGAAGGAGATACATGGTATATTGTTCAAAGCAAATATGCTGGTTTTCAGGGTTCAAATATGCTGTTTAGCGAAGCGCATAAAATTTTTGCTACCTTAAAAGGGGCTACTGCGCAATTATCTACGGATGTAAAGCATATTGTTGAAAAATTGCATTCCTTTTTGAAAAATATTGGCGAAAATGATAAATTAATTCTTTTATTTATGACTGTTGACCCGATTCAAAAGGACAATAGAACCTTGAAGGAAATTGAAGATTATGGAAAACAAATTTTACCCGTTTCATTTGAAGTAAAGGCAATATCATTGGAAGATATTTATACGGATGCCAATAAAAAGGATGAAAGTAGTTTTATAAAAGTTCCTTTAAAAGGAAAATTATCGAATTTAGCGGATGATATGGTCTTGGCAGGCGCGGTTCGTTTGACCGATTTGTATGATTTTTTGAAGCAATATAAAACGCGTTCTGGAGGTCGTTTGGAAAATTTATATGATAAAAATATTCGTAAATTTCTGGGTTTCAAACGACAAGTGAACCTTAATATGAAAGAAACCTTATTGAATGAACCGCACCAATTCGGATTATATAATAATGGCATTACAATCATTGTAAAAGATTGGCGAAATTTATCGGATAAAGATGGTTATTCTCTGACAGAACCTGCGGTCGTCAATGGTTGCCAATCGGTCAATACGATTTGGCACGTTTTAGATGCAAAAGCATCGTCGGGAGGTACTGGAACTACTAAAAATGAATGGCGTAACAAATATGAGAAGGCGATTGCAATGGTCAAAATCGTTAAAACAACGGATGAAAAATTAGTTGAAAACATTACTCGTTATACGAATAAACAAAATGCCATTAGTGATAGTGATTTTTTATCCTTAGAAAGTTATTTTGTTCAGTTGAAAGCAGAAATGGCAGAGAAATATCAGCTATTTTTGGAAATACAACGAGGCAGTTGGGAGGTGCAGCTAACGCGACAAAAAAATAATCCTACTTTAAAGCCCTTTTTTGCCCGAGACGCTCATGCGTATGCTTTTGAGTTGATTAAAGTTTATGGTGCTGCTTGGTGTGGCAAGGTGGCGGAAGCGAATGTGGGCTATCATTCCTTCAATCCAGGAGAGCCGATTTATCGAGATATTGTCCATTCGGAAGAGCATAGTTTTGGGGTCGATGATTTATTTGTGTGTTTCCATCTATTGAAACAAATTGATAGAGACGAATATGCTCAATTTTTCAAGGATTATAAGCGTCGTAAAACAGAAACAAAATTTATTTTTTACCGAGTTGTGATTGAACTTTTAAGACCACTTCTTCAAGACCTTAAATTAGATGTAGAGCGGCGCGAGGTGATTACACAAAGTCTAAAACGGTTAATCATTGATTCAACTACATTTAAATTGCTGATTGATAATGCTTTTTCCGTAATGAATGAATATTTGAATCCCAATGAGCCTGATTCTTATATCCATGAAGTGGATATGGCTAAATTAAACGATTTTTCTAAATATATTCGGGATACTCGACTTTTAAAAGATAGAGATTATTCTAAAAATATTTTTAGTTGCATTAGCTCACAACGCAAAGCGATGTCTCGTGCGCGGGCGGGAGAAATTTCAGATACCACGAAAATTAAAAATGTATTAAACCAGACTGATTTTACATCTGAATTGCCCGCTTCGCTTGGAAATGGGAAGCCGTCCGAGTATGCTTCAACGGTTGAGGAATTAAAGCAGTTAGTGCGTCCTGGTTTGCGATGGATAGATATTGTTAAATTCTTAAATTCAGATCAAAATTTCAATCTTAATAGCTCGGCAAGGGAATATTTGAGGCGTTGGGTTAAAAAACATAAACCCAATTGGCCACCCGTGCATCAGAGATAAAATAAATACTTAAAATCATTTATAAAGAATTACAAACCAAAATGAGAAGTCACGAAATCGATTACCGTATTTACGGTGAAGA
>JBDKKX010000397.1:0-5544 GCA_039795795.1 Bacteroidota bacterium
AACCCTGCGCAAACACTAAAAAACATAAAAACGACGTTACAGAAACATTATTTTCTATTTTTTTCATCAAAAATCGTTTTTTTGATGAAAAAAATATTTATTTTTGCAACATGTAAAGATACTGTACAAAACAAAAGCAAAACAAATGCAATGAACATCATTATTTCTCGTAGGGATTCAATTGATGATAGCATTGAAGAGCGATACCTGTAAAATGGCATCGCTTTTTTGTTTTGTTTGAAGTGGCTGTCTCAAAAGGGTAAAATTTAATTTTCAGACCCAATATTATTCGGTTGTGATACGAATGGAAGTACGGATTTTACAGATTTCACGAATTCATACGGATTTTTTTTAAATCCGTATGAATTCGTGAAATCTGTAAAATCCGTACTTCCATTCGTATCACAACCAAATAATATTTTGTGATTTTTTCTTTTGAGGCAGCTACTTCAAATAAAATTTGAAGGCACCCAATTGACCTTGCGCAGCAATCGGACGCAAAAAGTACATACCCGCCGAAAGCCCATCAAGATTCAAGGTATAATGATTATCGCCTTCCGAAAAAAGTCCCCCATTTACTTTTTGAACCAATTGCCCCATCCTGTTCAAAACTTCAAAATTCAAATCGGAGACTGTTGATTTTAAGTTAAAATCAATCGTCAATTGATGACCCATTACAGGATTGGGATATATTTTTTGCACAGCACCCATCGCTAAATCATTGGTTTCCAAAGGAGTCTCTCCACAAACCAATCGTTTTGCAAAAACAGTTACCCGACTGTAAAAATCCGCTAACGGTACAGCGTATGCGCCAGTCGGATTATAAATATCCGAGTGTCCCCCACCTTGTGCTGTCACCATCGTACTCGGAACACCCAATAACAAGGCTTGGTCATGCAGTTCACGACTACCCGCACAAACAAAATTATATGTGTTTTTACCAAATCCGTAAGGCACTACAACATCTGCCGTCCCATGATAACTTACAAAAGGTGGGTCACCTGCATCCAACCAGTTTTTAAACAACAAGGCTCCAGACATATTAATAATCCCTTTCACACTCGACGAATAGCCTGCATTCCCCGAATTGCCTTCAAAACCGCCTTGTGCAGCAATAACCGATCGAAGTCCAGCACTAACATTGTCCGTAGAATCCAACATCCCCGTTAACAATGCTGTAATCGCACCCGCAGAAACGCCACCGCCAATAATATTGTTGGGGTCAATGCGATAAGTATTCGTTGTTGCCGCGTCTTTACGCAAAAAACGAATCGCTGCTTTCATATCGTGCATCGCTTGGATAATCGCAGGCATCATCTTCACCGAATCGGGAAAGCCAAGGATGCCTATTTGATACAACCGATAATCAAATGTTACAGTCACATACCCTTTTTTGGCGTATATTTTTGCCAAAGCCGCCATAGAATCCCGATGCCCACCAATAAAACCGCCTCCAAATGCTAAAACCATCGCGGGTCGTTTGCTTAAAGTATCCCCTTGAGGCTGGAAAATATCCATGTAAAGAGGATCAACAGTACCCAACCAAGTCATATTTTTACCAAATTCGACCGTTGTTTGCGTAACTGTTGGATATAAATCCTGTACATAGCGGCGACCATCGCAGCCTAAAGCATTTTGAGCCGTTGCGGGATGTGCCAAAAAACAAATTGCTACTAAAAAGAGCACGTTGAGCATTTTTGTCATAACATTTTTTTTACGAATATGATCATTAAGTTTTAATTATGAATAAAATTCAGCATAGTAGAACTGGGGTAAAAGTATAAAGTTTTTCACGCTTCATCAAATTACGCCACAACTTTTTTACATTTGCAAAAAAATTTAATAGCATGTCTAATAAACGTACTGAAATTCAAAGTCTTGGCGAATTTGGTTTGATAAATCGCCTCACCAAAAATAATCCAACGTATAATCGTTCCACCTTGAAAAGCATCGGGGATGATGCGGCAGTCCTTGATAATCAAGGTTTTAAGACGGTTATCAGCACTGATTTGTTGGTCGAAGGCATCCATTTTGACTTGATGTATGCCCCTTTGAAGCACGTTGGTTACAAGGCAGTGACGGTCAATTTATCGGATATTTACGCCATGAACGCGATTCCAAAACAAATCACGGTTTCGATTGCCATTTCAAATCGATTTTCGGTGGAAGCGTTGGAAGAATTGTATGAAGGGATTTATGCGGCGTGTCGGGCGTACAAAGTGGATTTGATTGGCGGCGATACCACTGCTTCGCCCAAAGGTTTGGTCATTAGCGTCACTGCGATTGGTCAGGGGGAAGCGAAAAAATTAGTTTATCGAAATGGTGCTAAAAAAGGCGATTTGGTTTGCATCACAGGCGATTTAGGCGCGGCATATCTCGGTTTACAGCTTTTGGAGCGTGAAAAACAATTATATTTGGCGCATCCAACCATTCAACCACAGTTGGATAACCAATCGTATCTCGTTGGAAGGCAGTTAAAACCCGAAGCGCGTCGGGATATTATTGAGGCTTTTGACAAAAATGCGTTGGTTCCGACCGCGATGATGGATATTTCCGATGGACTTGCATCGGAATTACATCATATTTGTCGTCAATCGGGAGTCGGCGCGTTTATTGAAGAAAGTGGTGTACCAATTCATCCAGATGCGCAATTGCAAGCGATTCAGTTTAAAATTGACCCCATTACTTGCGCGCTCAGTGGCGGAGAAGATTATGAATTATTGTTCACAATTGACCCAAAAGATGTAGAACGAATTAAATATTTACCCGATATTTACATTGCAGGCGAAATCGTCGATGCCAAAGATGGGATAAAATTGCACACCAAAGGGGGCAAAGTACATCCGATTACGGCACAAGGTTGGCAACATTTTTAAGCAATGATGAATGATGAATGATGAATGATGAATGATAAATTTTATAAATCGTTAATTATCAATTTAGTATCAAAATCACATTCATCATTCATCATTCATCATTCATCATTCATCATTCATCATTCATCATTATTGAATTATGTCTTTAAAAAAAATTGCGGTTGAGGAAGTGCCAAAAGCGTACTTAATCGGCATCCTGCTTTTAGCTTGTGGCAGTATCCTCTTTTCGGGGAAAGCCATATTGGTTAAAATAGCCTACCGCTACGGCACTGATGCAAGTTCATTGTTAGCTTTGCGCATGCTTTTTTCCATGCCGATTTATGCTTTCATCGCTTATTCCGTACAAAAAAAAGCCCAAACCAAAGTCATTTTAACCCCAAAACAATGGATTTTAATCATTATTGCAGGATTTAGTGGTTATTACGTTGCCAGTTTAACCGATTTTATGGGTTTAAAATACATTTCCGCAGGCATGGAGCGACTGATTTTATTCACTTTTCCAACCATCGTATTAATATTAAACGCACTATTTTTCAAAATAAAAGTTACAAAACATCAATATATCGCCATTCTTTTAACCTATTTAGGCATTTTCATCGCTTTCAAAGCAGACCTCGCAGCAGGTGCACAGGTCAATATCCCATTAGGCAGCCTACTCGTTTTCGTAAGCGCGCTCACGTATTCGATTTATTACGTGCTTGCAGGACAGTTGATTCCCCTCGTAGGAAGTGTATTATTTTCGTGTTATTCGATGCTCGCAGCAACCGTATTTGTCTTGTTACACAATTTTTGGGTAAATGGACTCTTATTTTTGCACCAAAATTCAATGGTTTATAGCATCGGTTGCGCCATTGCCATTTTTACAACCGTCATTCCAACCACTATCATTGCAGAAGGCATCAAGCGAGTCGGTGCGTCGAATGGAGCCATTGTTGGATTTGTCGGACCCGTTTCAATGATTTTCATGGCAAATATCTTTCTGGGTGAAAGAATCACTGCGTTACAATTAATTGGAACCGCCGTTGTTTTGATAGGCGTTTTGCGCGTTGCAAAAAAATAAATGAAGATACAATTCCAAAAATCCAAAAAAATCAATCCCATTTAATCCCAAAAAAATCCCATTTAATCCTAATTCCAACGTCCCACCTTTTCCCAAACAGGTTTTCGCAACGTAGGTTTATCCAATTTCGGCATTTTAAAATCACCTATCGCATTGATTTTCAATTGTTTAAAAACATTTAAAACCTTATTCGCCACATCAGGCATCAACGCAAATTTCACAGGAAATACTTGCATAACATTCTTACAAACATCCACACACCCATCTGTCGGCAAAGCTACCGACGCTTGCAAAGGTTCTGCCCTATCCACACAATAAGTTGCCCAATGCGCATCTGACCAATTTATATTCGGCAACAACCGCTTCATCTCCGTTTTTGCAAAATCAATTTGTGCCATTTCCGAACGTTCAACCCCCTTTGTCGCTATATCGCCGCCCAAATACCAAATTTTTTGTCGATTTTCAGTATAATGCGTCGTAATAATCACAGGCGTAAAAGCATTGTTTACAGGCGAAACACAAACCCCATGAAAATCAGGCAAACCCTGTTTATAAATCAACACTTGATGCAAAGGTCTTCGCTGCATTTGTTGCAAAGGTTTAAAACACAATGAATTGACTTTCAAATCATTAACAAAGCATTCATTCCCCGAACCTGCGGTCAAAATAAAAAATTGAGCGTCTATTTTATCCCCATTTTCCAAAACGACCGATTGAACAGCTCCTTTTTCATCAAAACAAAAATGCGTTTTTGCATTAATTTTAAAAATAAAATTTGCATAATTGTCATACAAATTCTGAATTAACGAAGGCATATCCAAAATCATTTCCGCCGCTTCAAACACTTGCCCCGTGTAATCCGAGTATTTCAAAAGCGAAGGAAAATCTTTTTTAGACAATTTTTTAAAATCATCTCCAACCAAATGCTCATAAAAATCAGCATTCACCGACGCATTTTGAGTCCAATAATATTGGTGTTTTGCGGAAACCTTCGTTTTAGAAATATCCACTCCTCCCCTACCCTGCAATCCTTCCGTCCATTCTTGTCGCATTTCCTTCAATTTAGCAACAATTTCAGGATGATTTTGATATTTAAAACCACTATGTATAACTCCTTGTGAATGAATTGTCTGAATACCACCAATCGCTTCATTTTCCAATAAAATCACGGAATAACCTTCTTTTTTCAAGCGATTCAACAGCCAAAGTCCAGCAATCCCGCCGCCCAACAAAACAACATCCATTTTAAAAATATCTTTCATTTTAACTAAATAAATGAGGTTTTAAAATCCATTTAGAATGGATTACTAAATTAATAAATTTGAACTTAAAATCATTGCGATTAGAAACAGTGCAAAAGTACAAAAAACAAAAAAACAGATGTTTCTTTTTTGGAACACATAGGGACATAGGACACATAGATTTTTTTATAAAAAATTGATTATTAATATTTTATAAAAAAATCTATGTGTCCTATGTCCCTATGAATATGCGTAAGGCTTAACTATTGTAATAAATAAATAGTTGAAAAAGAAGGTGTAATAAATAATATTTTTTTAAATCCTTTCCCAGAGCGAATTCTGGGAAAGGATTTAAAAAAAAACGGAT
>JBDKKX010000398.1:0-5540 GCA_039795795.1 Bacteroidota bacterium
TTGTTCACAAAGCGCGCTGGTATTTTCAGTGGTTTTAGTCACCGCATTGTAAGGTGCGTCAAAAATCAAATCGCCCCCCGCAGGTGCCGTCGCTAACATCCCAAAACGAACGCCATCCGCCCCATACAAATCCAATAAAGCCAACGCATCTGGCGAATTGCCCAACGATTTCGACATTTTTTTGCGATTCAAATCGCGCACCATGCCCGTAAAATACACATTTTTAAACGGCAATTCATTTTTCCACTCATAACCCGCCATCGCCATCCGCGCAACCCACAAGAAAATAATATCCCAACCCGTCACCAAAACATTTGTTGGATAATAATATTTAAAATCTTTGGAATCGGGATTAAAACCGTCAAAAACCGTAATGGGCCACAACCAAGACGAAAACCAAGTATCCAAAACATCTTCTTCTTGTCGCAAATCATTGATAGTCAATGCGTTATTACCCGTTTTCGTTTTCGCTTGCGCCAACGCCGCTTCCGCCGTCAACGCCACAAAAATATCCGAACCCAAATACCAAGCAGGAATCCGATGCCCCCACCACAATTGCCGCGAAATGCACCAATCCCGAATCCCATCCATCCAAGACCGATACATATTCTTAAACTGCTTCGGAAAAAACTCAATTGCATCATTCTCCACCGCATCTGCCGCAGGTTTCGCCAACGCTTTCATATCGACGTACCATTGCAACGACAATTTCGGCTCCACGACCGAACCCGTTCGTTCCGAACGACCAATTTTAGTTTTATAATCTTCCAATTTAACCAAACAACCTTCCGCTTCCAACAACTTTTTCGTCAACTTCCGCGCTACAAAACGTTCTTTACCAATCAGTTCGGGCACACCCGACTTTTCATTCAAAAAACCATCATCATTCAAAATATCAATCGTTTCCAAACCATGCTTTTTACCCAAATCATAATCATTCGGGTCATGCGCAGGAGTCACTTTCAACGCGCCCGTTCCAAATTCCCTATCCACATATTCATCAAAAATCACTGGTATCGCCCGATGCACCATCGGCACAATCAACTTTTTCCCTTTCAAATGCGCATAACGCGGGTCTTTCGGATGCACCGCCACCGCCGTATCGCCCGGAATCGTCTCAGGACGCTGCGTTGCAATCACAACCCCTTCATTTTCAGCGCCTTCCACTTTATAAAAAACATGATATAATTGCGCCTGTTCCTCCCCATAAATCACTTCCTCATTGCTCAAAACCGTTTTTGCCTCCACATCCCAATTCACCATACGGAAATCCCGATACAACTTATTGGAATGATACAAATCCACAAACACTTTCAAAACCCCTTCCGAACGCACTTCATCCATCGTAAACGCCGTCCGTTCCCAATCGCAACTCGAACCCAATCGGCGCAATTGTTCCAAAATAATCCCACCATATTTATGCGTCCATTGCCAAGCATATTCAATAAATTCCTCTCGCGTAAGGTCTGACTTTTTCAATCCTTTCTCCTTGCGCAACCATTGCACGACTTTCGCTTCCGTCGCAATACTCGCATGGTCTGTGCCAGGCACCCAACAAGCATTTTTGCCATCTAAACGCGCTTTTCGGATAAGCGTATCTTGAATCGTATTATTTAAAATATGCCCCATGTGTAACACGCCCGTCACATTCGGCGGCGGGATGACGATGCTAAATGGTTCCCGGTCATCGGGTTCGGAGTGGAAATAGCCTTTTTGAAGCCAATGTTGATACCATTTGTGCTCAATATCGGCAGGCGCGTATCGGGTAGATAAGGTACTCATCTTCTTTTTATTTTTGGTTTTGATAACAAAAGTTCATAAAAGTGCGCAAAGAAACAAAAAAAAAATTTCTTTTGGAACACATAGGGATATAGGACACATAGTTTTTTTTGGAACACATAGGGACATAGGACACATAGTTTTTTTTGGAACACATAGGGACATAGGACACATAGTTTCCCGAAATCTATGTGTCCTATGTCCCTATGTGTTCCAAAAAACGATGTGTCCTATGTCCCTATGTGTTCAAAAAAAATATCCATCATAAGTTTAATCGTTTAAACCGATACAAATCAAGCGCTTATACACCCTCGAAGGTATAGGATTGATTCTAAATCCATGTCATTTATTGCGTTGAAATACGCTTTGGCAAACTATTTACGAAAAAAAAATTCAACAAAAGTAATTATTATTTGGTCATCTCAAAAAGTCTTTTTATTATTGTCTCGAAATTGGACAATATGTTTTTTTTAAAAAAATTTTAAAAAAAGGTATCGAAATATTGTTTTCTTTCGATTGTTTTCGTTTACTTTGCATTCGTGTTCCTTTTGAACACATTTTACGTCTCATAATGTATGAAAAATAAAGTCACTAAATTACTTGCTGTACGAATCGGGATGATACTACTTTGTGTAATGTATGAAAAACCAACTTCTTGTATTTAGAAGATAAAACAATCGGTTTATTAAAATTTTTAAAAATGCGTCTTCGGAAAAAGATACCTGCGTTCATGGAATTTTTAGGTTTAAAAATTTCATGCGTTGTTGCATCGCTTTTCCCGCCTTTGCCATGCCTATTGCTGTGCTAATTTGAATCGAAATTTATGTTAATGTATCATATTTTGTAACTAACCTTCTTTTTTTGTATGAAATTTAAAGCTCACTTGTTGTCTCCACAACTGGTTTTTGCATTATTGCTCATGCTGTTTAGTCTGCCGATGTTCGCCCAAAAGCGCGTCACTGGTACGATTACAGGAGCAGATGGCGGGATTCCAGCGAGTGTTATCATCAAAGGCACCACCACAGGAACCGTCGCGGATATTGATGGCAATTTTGCTCTTGATAACGTTGCCAATACTGCAACGCTGATTTTTTCGGCAGTTGGCTATCAAAACCAAGAGGTTTTAGTTGGAGAACAAACCACTTTAACCATTAAAATGGCGGAAGCAGCAGGTTTATTATCCGAAGTGGTTGTTTCGGGTTACTTCACGGAGAACAAACGCCAAACGACGGCGGCAGTTTCTACGGTCAAGGCGCGCGATTTAACAGCAGTGCCTTCGGGTAACGTCGAACAACAATTACAAGGTCGTGTTTCGGGTTTGACCGTTATCTCTAACGGACAACCTGGTACGAATAGTATTGTTCGGGTACGCGGTTTTGGTTCCTTCGGCGGTAACGAACCGCTTTATGTGGTAGATGGTGTCCCTGTTTTGTCCACGGATTTCTTAGCTCCAGATGATATTGAAAATACTACTGTATTGAAAGATGCAGCAGCAGCTTCTATTTATGGTGCACGTGCGGCGGGCGGTGTGATTGTCTATACCACGAAACGCGGCAAAGCGAAAGAAAAAGGTTTAAGCATCTCTTATGATGGTTTGTACGGGGTGACTACGCCTGGTGACGGTATTGAAAAGTTGAATCCACAAGAAACTGCGGATTGGACTTGGACGGCTATCAAAAATGCAGCTATAGCATCAGGTACATCTCCTGTATTCGGTCATCAACAATATGGCTCGGGTTCATCGCCTGTTTTGCCAGAATACTTGTTGGTGGGCGACCGTTCTGGTTCGGCGATTCCTGCGGGTTCGGTGAATTTGACTACTGAAGCAACTAAATATAATAATGATGCTTCCAAAGGTGCTGTTTATTTGGTGATTCCTTCCAATAAAGCAGGCACGGATTGGTACAAAGCGATTACTCGTGCTGCTCCTATGACGCGTCATAATTTAGGTTTCTCGGGTGCTGGGGAGAATGTTCGTTATTATGTGGGTTTGGGCTTGCAGAATCAAGACGGTATTTTGTTAAACAATAGTTTCAAACGGTATAGTTTCCGTGCAAATACCGAATTTGATCTTAGTAAAAACGTACGGATTGGTCAAAATTTACAATTTACGTATCGCCAATCGTTAGGGTTGTCGGGTAATAATAATGGTGCAGGGGTTGCGGAAACGGAAAGTGATATTCTTGCAGCGTTCCGTATGCCGACGATTATCCCAATTTATGATGCTTTTGGCGGTTACGCAGGGACACAAGCGAAAGGTTTCAACAATCCACGGAATCCTGTAGCCATTCGGGACAGAATGGCGGATAATACGGGTTTCAGTACGAGTGGTTTCGGAAATGTTTATGCAGAAGTGGATCTCTTACCGGGTTTGAGTGTTCGTTCAAGCCTTGGTGGACAGTATGGTAACTATTATGGTGTAGCTTACAGCAAACCCAGTTATGAAAATTCTGAAAACTTTGCAAGTTATGCTTATACCGAGTATGCTGGTACACGGTTATCTTGGACAAATACGAATACGCTTCGTTATAACCAAACGTTTGGTATCCATGGCATTGATGCAATGGTCGGTATTGAAGCACTCAATACAGGCTTTGGACGGGATATTTCAGGTACAGGTCAAGAACCGTTTGCGAAAGATGTGAATTTTATCACGTTGGGTACGGCAACGACCAGTCGCCAAGTCGTTTCTAATTTGGATTTGGGAACGACGTTCTATTCTAAATTTGGTCGTGTGAACTACACCTTGCAAGACAAATATTATTTTACGGGAGTGCTTCGCCAAGATGCGTCTTCTCGCTTTGGAACGAACAATCGTATCGGGGTGTTTCCCGCGCTTTCCGCAGCTTGGCGGGTGACGGGTGAAGATTTCTTGAAAAATAATAAAATGATTTCGGATTTGAAAGTACGTGTGGGTTGGGGACAGATGGGTAATGAGAAAAATGTGATTCCTACGAATCAATATACCTTGTACTCTGGTGCTTTAGCCAATGCTTCTTACCCGATTACAGGAAGCAACACGAGTGCTGCCTCTGGTTTTTTCCAAAGCACTATCGGTAATCCGGACGCAAAATGGGAGACCAGTGAAACGATGAATTTTGGTTTGGACGCAGGTTTGTGGGATAATAAATTAGAAATTGCAGTGGATTTGTGGCGTAAAAATACAAAAGATTTGTTATTTCAAAAACCGTTACCCGCAGTGGGTGGTTTGGCAGCAGCACCTTTCATCAATATTGCAAAAATGTTGAATCAAGGGCTGGACATCCAAGTAACGAATCGGGGTAAAATTGCAGGCGATTGGAAATATGAAGTAGCTGCGATTGGGTCTTTCTTGCACAATGAAATCTTGGAATTAGCAGAAAATGTACCTTATTTTGAAGTGAATCCGCCGACAAACCGCCTTGGTGGTGCGCCTGTACGCAATATGTTAGGACAATCTATCTCTGCATTTTATGGTTACAAAGTAGCAGGTTTGTTTCAATCTAAAGCGGAAGCAGATGCTTCAGGACAACCCGATGCTGCAGCAGGTCGTTTGAAATTTGCAGATATAAATGGGGATGGCAAAATCACGGCTGCAGACCGTACTACCATTGGCAGTCCTGTACCGAAATTCACGGGTGGTTTGACGTTGACCGCATCTTACAAAGATTTTGGTATTTCGACTTACCTTTATGGTTCTTACGGCAACTCGGTTTATAACATGTCTAAGTGGTACACTGATTTTTATCCTTCTTTTACAGGTTCCGCGTTGAGTGCACGGG
>JBDKKX010000399.1:0-5519 GCA_039795795.1 Bacteroidota bacterium
TGCACCCGACAATGGTGTGTCCGAGCATTCGCTTTGAACCGATTCAAAACCGCAAATTCGTATTGATGGGAAGTCAAAAAGGTAATGCACTTCACTTTGGAATAAAGCGGTTGAAAAATACGATGTAAAAAAGGTTCGTACCAACCCCAACTACTGGGACGGGCATTGAAAAGATAAGGATCGGTGATGATCAGTTCGGTACTTAAACCAATTTCATCTAAGCAGCGATGTAAAATTTGGATAAACTGGGTTTGAATCACGGGTCTATCCACAGGATTAATCGCGTAGCCAATCAAATCCCGAGATTGTTCTTGGTGCGGGTCGTTTGAAAATTCAGACATTTTATTTTAAATTTTAGTGGACAAAGTTAAAACAAAAGCCCCAAAATGGCTTTTTTTTTCGATGAAATGATATAAATTTGTGATTTAAAACTCAAACTCAATGGTATGTCCACACGCCCCGTTCTTTTACTCACTTTTGCTGCCAACGACTTAAAGAATGTCGGGATGGAAGCTGCCCAATTACGCGAAATCGCCGCCCAACAACCCGAATTAGATTGCCATTGTGTCGAAGCACTGACCGTGGATAAATTGAAAAATGCGGTTGTGGAATGCGGCGAACGCCTCTTAATGTACCATTTCAGTGGTCATGCAAGTCCTCATGCCTTGGCATTAACCGAGTCTCAATTTTTAGACTCGGTTCGTTTTGCCCGAACCTTGATTCCCGAACGCAAGCGATTAGCCTTTGTTTTTTTGAATGGTTGTAAAAGCTACGGACACCTTTCGGTCTTGACGGCAAAAGGCGTAAAAGCCTTCATTGTCACCAATACCAGTATTGGGGATACGATGGCGATGCAATTATCAGCAGCGTTTTACGAACTCTTTTTATGCAAAGATGTCCCCTTGAAAAGCGCGTTTGAGTTGGCAGCTGCCGCAACGAATACGGGTTATAAACCGAATGTTCTTCTGGTGAACCCTGGCGAACCCGAATCTGCCCCCTTGTCGCATGCGCAATGGGTATTGGTGATTCATGCGGATTATCCAGAGGTTGTAAATTGGCGATTAGCCGATTTTGTGAACCCACCGAAAAATAATAAAATCCCGCGTTTGCTGACGCAAAATGCAGGGAATCCGAGTTACTTTTTGGGTCGGGAAGCGGATTTAGCAGCGATTTCTACCGCTTTTAGCGATTCGTTACAACCTTTATTTTTGGTGAATGGCGAAGGCGGGATTGGAAAGACGACGTTAGCTGCTCGCTATTGGCATTTAAAACAAAGTACTTACAACCATTTAGGTTGGTTGAATGCGGCTTCGGGCATCGAAGCTGCACTTTTGTCACTGATGCTAACCTTTGGAATCCGCTTTGAACCCCAAGATACGACAGCCATGCAAATTCAAAAAATCGTTCAGCAATTGAATGATTTGGAGCATCCTGTGTTACTCGTGTTCGATAATGCAGATGATAGTGCCGATTTAGAGGCGCATTTTATGGTGTTGCAACAATTAACGAATTGTCATATCTTAATCACGACACGAGTGCATGAGTTGGCAGATGCTCGCGTACATCAAGTGAAGCCACTGAGCGAGACGGAAGCCTTAACATTGTTTGCACATCATTATAAAGCATTGATTGACAATGAATTAGCATTGTTGAAAAATATCTTTGAAGCGGTTGGTTACAATACATTAGTCATTGAATTATTGGCAAAGAATTTAAAAGTGTTGAATCGCTCTCAATCAAATGCATATCCGATTGCACGATTATTGGAAGATTTGCAAACCAAAGGTTTATTGGCGATTCTGACCAAAGAGGTACAAGTGACTTACAAAAGTCAATCATTGCGCAAAGCGAAACCAGAAGAAATCATTCGGGCAATGTATGATTTGCACCCATTGTCGGCGGCAAGTGTGTATTTATTGAGCAATTTTGCCGTTTTGCCATCCATTGCGATCCCTTTTGAAACATTTTGTGACTTACTCAAACCAACAGATGTAGATGCTTTTGAAGCAAATTTAGCTGATTTGAGACAAAAAGGTTGGATTCGGTTTGATGAATCGGAGGATGGCTATAAGGTGAGTTCTGTGGTACAGGCTGTGGTGCACGATAAAAATAAAGAGCAATTACGTGAAGATTGTGATACTTTGATTAAGACTTTGCAAAATAAGTTGAAACGTGATACACTCCATGAAGAAAATTATAAACGTTCAACGGCTTTTACGCATTATGCGGAGTCCATAGTAGGTTCTTTCCCTAAACCCAATATGGATATTATCATTTTATGTGATCAAATAGGGACATACCATGAAGTATTGGGTAATTTGAACAAAGCTTTGAAGTTTTATAAAGATTGTAAGCGTTTTCAAGAAGAACTATATGCTCTTGACGCATCGAATATCAATTTTATAATTGGGTTGGCAAATTCTCATTGCAAACTCGGGAATATATACACTGAGTTGGGGTATTTAGAAAAAGCTTTGAAGTTTTATAAGCTTTACAATCAAGTGGAAGAAGAATTGTATATTATTTATCCGTCATCTGTTGGTTTTAAGTACGAATTAGCAATTTCGTATTCAAAACTTGGGCAAACATACGTTAATTTAGGCGATTTGGAGAAAGCATTAAAGTTTTTCGAAGATTATAACGTCTTAATAAAAGAACTGTATACCTTAGATTCATCAAATGTAAAATTTAAAAAAGAATTATTAATTTCGTATTCCTTACTTGGGGAAGAATATACCAAATTAGAAAAGTTGAACAAATCTTTAGCATTTTATGAAGATTCAAATATTTTAGCAAAAGAACTGTATATAAGCTATCCAGATAATATTGATTTTAAAGAACGTTTGGCGGTTTCATATTCTCAGATAGGAAGTACACACTTTATTTTAGGGCATTTAAAAAAAGCTTTGGCATTTTACGAACTTTCCAATGGTTTGAAAGCAGAATTGTGTGCCAACTATCCCGCGAATGTAAGTTTTAAAGATAGCTTGGCAATTTCATATTCTCAACTCGGGGATATGCATACTTCATTAGGATCTTTGGACAAGGCATTGAAGTTTTACGAAAGTTCTAATAGATTAGAGGAAGAATTGTGTGCAAGTTACCCATCGAATATTTTTTTTAAACAGAATTTAGCGATTTCGTATTCCAAACTTGGCGAAATACATGCTGAGATAGGGGATTTGGAAAGGGCTTTGAGTTTTCATAAAACTTATAACCATTTATGCGAGGATCTACATATGCTCTATCCGTTAAATATTAATATTAAAAACAATTTGGCAACTTCGCATTATAGACTTGGCGAAACATATGCTTCATTGAGAGAATTTGGCAAAGCTTTCAAGTTTTACGAAACTTTTAATCGTTTATGCGGAGAATTGTACAGACAAGCCTCATCTAATGTCAGTTTCAAAAGAAATTTGGCGATTTCGTATAGCAAATTAGGTGTCATCTGCACTAATTTGGGTAGTTTAGATGAAGCATTGCCACATATGAAAATAGCATATCATATGTTTGTTGATTTGTATGAGAGCACACCAACACCTCTACACTATGAATATTTGAAACGAACAGAAATGATGTTGCAAATGCAGACTGGATGCCGAAGCTTTTTACTAAAACCCCTACTTTGGTTTTTAAAACTTCCTTTTATGAATGAAACTGTAAAAAAAATAGAGGAACAGCACACCAAGGAACTTCGAGAAAATTACCCAAATCTTCAAAAATAGGGAATGTCTTTCTGTATTGTGTTTTATTGCTTGTATTTAGGTATGCTCTATACTTATCCGAAACGGAATCACGAAAAATCGTAGTAGGGGCAGCAGGTCGTGACCTGCCCTTTTCGAATCCATTTCAATTCTTTAATTATGAATGATTTATGAATTAATTTGAAAAGGGCAGGTCGCGACCTGCCCCTACGATTTTTCGTTATTTCATTTGGGTATGGTATAGTATACATCAATCCTTTACTATTCTCACCGTCGGCAAGGTAGCAAACCTTGCCGACAGGAGCAGTGTTTTAGAACTATTTTACCAAACCCATTTCTTTTTCGATATAATCTTTTCTTATGCGAATTTGTGTCAATAATTGAGATGTTTCAGCCGAAACACCTCAATTATCTGCTTTAAATTAAAACATTTTCTTTAAAAAAGGTTCCACCGCTTGACCGGGTTGGATAATGGCTGCAATTTTACCTGCTTTGTCAATCAAATATTGTTGCGGAATGCCGCGCACACCATACAATTGCGCAGGCGCGCTATCCCAAAAACGCAAATCACTGACATGATATTCCCAATTCAAACGGTCTTGTTTGATAGCCGCTTGCCATGCTTCTTTTTGCTTGTCCAAAGAAACGCTGAAGACCGTAAAACCTTTATCTTTATAGCGTTCATACGCCGAAACGACTTCGGGATTCGCCCGCCGACACGGTCCACACCAACTCGCCCAAAAATCTAATAATACGACTTTCCCTTTCAAGGCAGAAAGCGCGTACATTTTACCCGATGGGTCTGGCAATTGAATATCGGGCGCGGCACTGCCCACTTGGATAGTAGCCGTTTTAGATTGCGCCCCTCCATCTGCTTGTTCTATCTGAGCAACCAAAGCGGTATATTCTTTGGCATATTGAGAATTGGGATAGGCAGTTTCAAGCCGTTTAATATTGTTTTGATGCAAAGGAATATGCTCTTTGGTCATAAAATCTTGCGTCAAAAGACAAATCAACGTGCCCAATAAAGGATTTTTTGTGTTTTCAATAAATTGTTTTACTTCGGGCAATGTTTTTTGTTTGGCGAAAACGGCATTCATCATTTGGAGATACGATTCCGTATCTTCCGAACCCTTGACTTTGTATTCAAGTGTTTTTAGATTCGTCAAATCACTTTCAATTTCAACGGCTCTTTCGGTGCCGTTGAACACAAAAAGCATTTGTTTTTTGCCAATATGCAGTCCGTAAATGCCTGCTTTGGGTGGTTCGGGCAACGAAATGGTGAATTTACCGTCGGTACCAAATTGCGTTTTAGCCAATTGCAAGGTTGAATTCATCATATCTTCTTGGAAAAGTCCTTCCAACTGGTCTGCGTTTTTGACCGTTCCCGAAAGGGTGAATGCACCTTTTTTAGTGTTTTGGCAACCGAATGTGCTGAGACAGGCGAGCAAAATTGAAAAAAATAACCCCTTTTTCATAAAATATTATTTTTTGAATGATAAATGATGAATGATAAATGATGAATAACACGACAAAACTACTTTTCATCACAGATTGAACAGATTAAGCGAGATTTTCACAGATTTTTTTTTGATTTTAAACAAAAATCTGTGAAAATCTCGTTTAATTTGTTCAATCTGTGATGAAAAGTAGTTTTGTCATGTTAGTCATCATTTATCATTCATCATTCATCATTTTTAAAAAAATTAATTTGACATTTTTTCAGCAAGCAAATTATCGTACGTTTTTTTCCATTCGGAAATATGCCCATAATCTTCAAATCCAATCGTAACTTTACCCGTCGTTACTTGT
>JBDKKX010000400.1:0-5507 GCA_039795795.1 Bacteroidota bacterium
TCCGTTTTGGAAAAAAGCGGAAACGACGGACAACTTATCCTTACAATTCATTGTAAATCAATTTTTTATATCTATTGAACAAAAATACTTAACAAGCCTTTTCTTACAAATTTAACGCTGTCTGTATTACCTGTGAAATTTAACGCCACATTACAACTTGCTTTCTCCAAATTTGGTGCAATTTGCAACACATTTTCGCCTTGACTATTGCTTTTAAATCGAACATTTATTTTGTCAATTTCAAATATATCCAACGTTTCTTTGTTCAATAACTGATCATGCAATTGTAAAATTTTGCTGATATTGGAGGGTACGCCATCTGCATTTAATAATTTATTCGGCGGCAGTTTATCCAAAATCGGTTGATAACGATTCAAAATCGTATCCAAACCCAATTTCGGACGTGCTACTAATGCCGTCCCTTTCACTTGTGAGATTAATTTGTCCCCATTGAAAAGTTGGGCTCGGATTATTAATGGCTTTTTAACACCCACACTTTCTAAGTCAAATTTCGCTTCTAACTTTATCGGCGAAACTACAAAACCGCCTATATTAAAATGAATCGGCGCACCCAGATTTGTAGAAACTTCTACATACCATTGCCCAGGCATCGGATCTTTTATCTTGAAAATCGAATAACCTTCCCCCACAGTTTGGCGAACATAACTATCGCTAATATTCAATAATCGCCCACGCGGGTCGCGTAATCGAATTTCAAAATTTTTCTCTTTATTAAAACCTGGTTTTAAATCCTGATGAAGCCACGAAACGGAAAAAATAGCTTCAGTTGCCAACGCATCCACAAAACCTGCAATCCGAGTTTGTTCTGCAAAGACACTTTCATTCGCTATCAACCCTGTGCCAGAGACTTGACTCCGAATATAATTGTAAATCTCTAATAAATCGTCAATCGTCGGCATGAAATAGTAGCGTCCGTCTGTCAAAGTGGCTAATTTCTGCAACAAATCTTGGTCGGATAAAGGACCCATCGCACAACTATATATCGGCAAACTGCCTGCAAGTCCTGCGATTGCGTCTAATGCAGACGGTTTTGAAGCATTGCCTGCGTCACAACCTTTGTTATCGTACCCGTCCGACATTAAAACCATGGCTTTATCGCCCGAAACACTATTTAACATGCTTTTCGCCTCCATAATCCCAGCTCCCATATACGTACAACCCCCAAACGCAATGGATTGAATCGCTTGTTTGCAGTCCTCTTTGATAGGTTGCCCAGTGATCAATTTCAACGAATATTCTTGAATCGCCGAATCGCCAAAACTAACGATACCTATTTCATCTTGTGGGTTCATGAAATCTACAAATTGTTTGCTGGCGATCTTGGTAACGTCCACATAACCCGCACCAATCATACTGCCCGAACGGTCAATAACCGTCACCACATTGACGGGAGAACTACTGGAGTATTCCGCATTGTCAATTACAAGTGCGAAATCTTGCCAAGCAGTCGGAATTGTCGGGTTTGCGCTCGCCCGCAACGTTGCCGCCATTATCGTAACTTCGTACAATCCACTCGGATTCCGCAAATAAACACATTCGATATTATTCAGAGCATCGAAATTACCACCAATTTGCGAAAAACCGTTGTTGAAAACATTCCCTTTATAAATATTGCCTGTTGCAACTTCCTGCACTTCTAAATCCAGGTCGTTCACCAATGTGGGATTGGCATTCACCGCACCTGCCGCATCTGTCCAAACTAAGGTGATTCTTAATGGAATGGCGGTATTATGAGGCGTTATCGTTAATTTCACTTCTTGACCTGTCGCCGTAAACACATGTCGTTGGTCTATAAAAATTTTGGGACCTCTATCTAATGCGTGTGGTTCGGGTGCTTGCTGTATGATATTCGGCAAACTGACTCTGCCCCAACCTTGATGTCCATTCGGAATAGCAGGTAGTGGGCGCGCATCTTTGGCTTGCAGCGTAAGCGACACAAGCGCAGGATGCCTATTCCCAACCATCCTTATATATAAGGTGTGCGTTCCAGTATCAAAAAACCATTGACCTTCTGCCGTTAAACTTATCAGCGTCATCACTTGAGTTAACATCGTATTGCTTTGTGTCAAGGCATTGGGCACAAAAGGAAGCACTCGCTTGTAAATGAAACCCGTATGCAAGGACCAAGTGGCTTGGTCAGGTGTTGCTCGATTGATGCCCCGCCAGTTTTCACCCCCTTGTAAATCTTCCGCCCCATTAATCAGCAACGCTTTGACAAGTGCAGCACTTGGATTCCGTCCCCCAGTGCGATTGCGCCACCATTCCGTCAACAAGGCACAAGCACCTGCGACATGAGGAGTTGACATCGAAGTACCTGTTAAATAAAGGTATTGGTCAATCATCTCAGCAGGGTTCAAAGGGTTCGCTCTACCTGTACCTGGAATCGGAGAACGTGAAGTCGCGGTACGCGAAAATGCACTTGAAACATCGGTTCCTGGCGCAACAACGGTTGGTAAAATGCGCCCATCTATGGCAAGCCCCCTGCCAGACGAACCTGCAATCCCTCGAATATCATCTGACGGAAACAAGCCAGGACGAGAAGTCAATGAATTACCCACAACTATCGTATTTTTGTTCTCGTGTGGCGCACCAATACTGCCATCTCGACCGCCATCATTGCCTGCGGCACAAACAATAATCAAATTTTCAAGCCCTGCCATCATTGGATTTGGGTCTCTAACGCCCAAATCAAGGATTTTTGAGTTAGGCGTATATCCCTGATTGGAGGAACTCCCCCAACTATTATTCATAACCGTCGCGCCATGATTCGCCGTATCCTGTATTAACCTCGTAATCGGCGGTTGTTGCGAGGCTGCTAAAAAATTCTGATTGACAAATTGTGCCTGAGGAGCAACGCCTTGTCCCCAAAGAAAATTATTAGGCGCAATGCCTTCCATTTGTCCTGTCGCGGCATTTCCAACCGCAATGCCCGATACATGTGTACCATGTCCGTCCGTATCAGTCGTAACCGTTCCTGCTGTATAATCCACAAAAGCGGCTTGTCTGCCACGCAAATCGGTATGACCTGTGGTATTATTTTGGGCATTCGCATCTACGCCTGTGTCCGCAATTGCAATGGTCGTGCCCGCACCTGAAAGCCCGACGCTTGCCAACCAAGCTTGGTAGCCTGTTAAGGGTCCCGTGTTTGGAGCCGCCACACTATTTAAATTCTCCGCTAAAATTTGTACTTCTCTTTCGCCTGCTGGAACCATAGGAGGCGCGTAAGAGACCCAACGCACATGGTTCAATGCGGCAACACTTGCTAAATTTTTAGCATCTAACACCGTCGTAAGCACAGCAAAAGGTTCTCCGAGATTGGAAGGTGTAGAAGGTTGCTGATTCACACTTCCTGTCCCCAACTGGCTCAATATCGAAGCTACATTTTTAGCCTCGCTTTGCGGGTACACACCCACATTGACCGATTGAATCATGCCTTTCAAATTTGCCAACGCAGCATCCATCCGATAGGCGGGTTTAAACGGACCAACCCATGCCACAAAAGGCAATTTTTTTAATTGCTCCACCTTTTCGGGTGAGCCTAACACAAATAAACCATAACTTGAAATAGATTCGACCACATCTACCCCTAGTGCTTCTATTTCTTGGATCCATAACTCGCTCGGCGGAGCAATTAATTGAATTAAATGGTGTTGCCAAACTGCTGCTAAATCTTTTGGTATGTCTTGATTCGGCGGGACGTTTGGAGCGTGTTGTTCGATATCAATCTTGTAACCGCCAATGGTAAGAAGGTTCGTGTCACTCAGCATTTTGACGCGATATCCTTGTTCTTCCAGTTTTCTCAATGCTTTTTCGGTTCCTTTTAGGAGCGTGCCTTGAGGTAAATTCGATTCTACGGCTAATCCAGCGTTTTTTGCATCTTGTGCTTCTGCCATGTGCACGTTTTCGGAGCGTGTTGCACCCCGTTTGGAAATGATTGCTTTAGTTGTCATTTTGATTTTACTTTATAAATTATAAATGATTACAAATCAGTAAGTTATGTTTCTTCAACTAAACTTTATGTATTACTGCTGTCCCAAACAGGGTTTGTGGAAAAGGCTGCGCCGCTATTGAGGGCTGCGTGCTGTAAATTCAACTTTACAGCACTACCTCTTTTTCGGGCGTACTATTTCCTTAATTATTTAGTATGTCATGCGCTACCATAGACAATAAAGTTAAGAGTCAATTTCTTACATATTAAAAATTCGATAATATTTTAAACAAAAATTTAGATAATTCAGTAAGCATAGCGCACTAAAGGGCAAACCCGACAAGCATTTTCTCCTTCTTGGACATACCATCGGCACTGCGACCGAATGCCACATTCAGGAAGGGTTGATATCCAATCTTGGGGTTCGATTTTCTCTAACACGGTTTTAGCAACACCGCAAGCATGTCCATCCCATTTTTCGCAAGCACTTTTAACGCATTTGTGGACAAACCGAAATCGCTTTTCGGGAGATCTGCCTTGCAACGCTGCGAAAATAAAATCATCGTCTAATTCTAATGGTGTTGTTAACAAATCCACTGTCCCTGTTTGGTTGACAACGCCAAGCAAGCGTGCACCTTCATACAAAGGTGCACTTGGACACAATAAACCCTGTGGGCTCATTAACTCATGGAGATTTGCATACCCAAAACAGATTTATCCGTTACACTTTTGGTAAATTGCTTCATCGTGTCCAGTTGTATTCCATTAAGGAACCAGAATTTTCCACCATTGATCAAATCAATCAGTGCAACCGCAGAATTATTCACAGCCTTGTCGCGTGCCAAATCTAAAGTGGCTAATTTGGACATGACAACTTTGTTCAATTCTTTACTGATTTCAGCTTGTACGTTTTCGGGAAGTTCCAGCCCACCGAGGTCAATCACAAATTTAGTCCCTTTTTTAGTGGTTGTTTCCATAAATTTAAAAAATTAAATAGAGTTAAACCTACGTTATCGCTTTCGGTATTGCGCCCTACTTTTTTGATGGATTTTCGGGTTTGTCCAAAAACACGCACAAGCGTTTCGTTCACACACGGACAGTAGTGTAGTCGTGTGGATTCGCAAGCGACATGGATTTATTTTGAAACTGAGCAGGAATAAAATGTAGAATGTTTCTCACTGTATTATGCTCATAGTTGTTTATTTCTTAATTGCGGCAAAGGTAATCTATAAACTTATACCTGTCAAGGGGTAGAATGAAGTTTGTAAATATTTTTATTTTGTCCATGATAAAAATGTACATATAATATTCCACAAAATTCATAAATTCAAAATATAATATTTTTAAATTTATTTTTATAAAAATAAAATTTTAATAATTGAAATTATTTTTGAGCCTTCAAAAAACATATTTTAGCAACTTTTATTTCTAAATAGTTAGTAATTTTATAGAAAAATATAGAAATTACTTTGTGTAGTAAGCTATGCAGCTACTTTCACTGGACTTACTCGTACGCCCTCTATCCCCTTCGCATCAAATGCAGTAGGGACTTCCTTTT
>JBDKKX010000401.1:0-5503 GCA_039795795.1 Bacteroidota bacterium
ATGCTATCTATGATAAAAATAGATTAAAACTCCAATCAAATATTGAAAGGTTTGCATCGCAAATCACAAATGAAGTTTCTCTCTTTAATTGTATTCCAAATTATCCTGTTTATTTTACTTTTCAGGACGATTTGTACGATTATCTATATAGAAAAAATATTTTTATATATAGTTTTGCTTATCCCATAAAAACAGGAAAGCCCAATACTCGCATTGTTTTGAGTGCTTGGCATGTAGACGAACAAATTGATTTATTAGCTGAAAAAATAAAGGATTTTTATCAAAATCATTCTTTTTCAACGGCTGTAACGGTGTAACCTTTCTTGCGAAGTAAATGAATAATACCATTTTCACCAAGCAAATGAGCAGCTCCAACGGCAAAAAATGTTGATTTATTGGTGGTTATTTTAGCAATTTTCTTAATCCAACGTTTATTTCTTTTATCTAGCAATAAATGTTCGTTTTGAGCAGCGTAAGTTCCTAAAGAAGTTTGTACCAAAGCATTCAAATTCTCTTCTTTATATTCTTTCAACATTATTTGAAAAGATTCCTGCATTTTGTCAAAATCTTTCACAAAATCTAATAGCATATTTGCTTGTTTTTTCTGTGAAATTTTCTCGAAAACTGATAATTGTTCTTCTAAAGTTTCAAGCCCAAAAACACTTTTATTCTGTTTATAAGCCATTTCTACTAAACTTTTTTCTACCGAAATAGGCTGATTACATCCAATCATCGGCGAATAAGTGTAAGAAAGCAAGTAAAATGGCTTTATCATTCCTAAAGCATCAATAGAAAAGCCCGTCTTTTCCTTAAAAAAACTCACCAATTGTTCATAATCTTTGGCATTCAATAATTTTTTTAAATGTGTATGACTCGCCATCGAACGTTGCATTTTATTTGCCAATTCGGGGTCGTCTAAATCTAATTCTAGCAATAATTGTTCGGTAGCTTTAAATGCTTTTTGAGTAGCATCAGAAAATTTTAAATCATCAGGACAAATCGCATGAATAGTGCCATATAAATACGAAGATTTTTGCAAATTTCTCCCCGATATTTGCCATAATAAGGCATTTTCAGTTATCATTTGCCCAAATACAGCAATTGGAAATAATATAAGAATTAATTGACTTAGGAAGCGAACATAGTTTTTCATGAGCATTAGTAGGAAGCATAACAAAAAACTTCAACAACCATGCCACAAACCAATACAAGCTTAACTTGGATTACTGATATTATTCTTCAAAAAAGTATTTTAGAAAATCTGCTTTTCTAAATAATTCGTATCTAAGTAAAGCAACTTTTTTTTTACTGTGAAATTAGTGTTTGAATTATAATAGCTTCCAATATCAACAAAAAATCCTACTACTTGTAGTTATGCAGTAGGATTTAACGGTTGAAACAAAATTAGTATGGCCTTTGGCGGTACTAATTTTTATTTTTCAGCCAAAATCAATTTTAAATTTTTTTGGGCAACTTGATTAGATGGGTCAAGCGAAAGTGATTTTTGTAAATCCGCAATTGCACCTGATTTATCTCCTAAATTATACTTGGCAACGGCTCTATCGGTATAGAATGTTGCAGGATTAGTATCCATATTTTCAATCGTATAGGTATAATCTTCAATAGCTTCTTTAAATTTATTCAATTTTAAATAGGCACTTGCCCTCGCTCCTCTAATTTTAAATTCTTTGTCATGCGAAGGCAAAGAAAGCGATTTGTTATAATCTTCAATTGCTTTTGCAGGATTACTTTCAGCCAATGTAATTCCTCGATTAAAATAGACATTTCCAATGGTCGAGTCGAGAGAAATTGCTTTATCATACATTTGCAAAGAGCGAGCAATATCTTTCTTCATACCATATACGTTCGCTAAAATTTCGTAAGTATGATAACTTTGAGGATTTGCAGCTAATGCTTTTTCGGCAAATTCTTGCACTTTATCGTACTGAGCTTTTCTTCCATATTCATCGGCCATAGACTCTAAAATTCCACTATCAAACGGATAATTATTGTAAGCATTGCTCCAAAGAGTAAAATTGTCTTTCCAATTTTTTACTTGTTGTGTAGTCAGAAATAAACAAATTAATCCAAAAAAACCTCCAATACTCAACAATAAAGCTGGTTTTTGAAGGTATTCGTCTAAACCGTAAAATATCATAAAAAACAAACCTACATAAGGCAAATAAGAATATCTTTCAGCCATAAATGCTTTTCCAACCGACAAAAATTGTAATACCAAAATGATAGTTACCAAGAAAAATCCCCAACCAAAGAAAATATATTTTTTTCGACTGTAAGCCCAAAACATCACCGCAATTGAGGCAATAAAAAAGGCAATTGCCAAAAAGTATTTTGGATTCGCTGCACCTGTTCCAGTAGCAGGATATGGATGTAAATTCGATAATCCAAACGGCAAAATTGCCATAATATGGTACTTTAAATAACCAAACATTGGATACGCTATTCTTTCCAATGTTGAAAATGGAGGACTCGACAATGCTTGGTTTTTCGCTTGCATGGTCAATAAACCGTAAAAATCACCTCCTGCTTGAACATTTACCGAAATAAGTCCAAATAGTAAAGCAACCGCAAAGAAAATACTTTTCTCTAAAATGCTTTTTACAGATAGCCAATCTCTACCTTGCCAATAATCAATCAGCAGTAAAACTATTGGTAATGGCACAGCCATTGCCTTTGACAGACAAGAACAAACGAAAAGTAAAAGGCTAATAATCAACCATTTAGAATCAGATTTCTCTCGAAAACGCAAATATGATAAACAAGAAAGTAGAAAGAAGAAAACATATAAAACATCTTTACGCTCTGCAATCCAAGCAACAGACTCAACATGCATTGGATGCAAACCAAAAATTAATGCGGTCAAAAAAGCAACAATATTTTTTCCTTCTGTCAGTTTTTGAATGAATTTAAAAACCAATAAAGTATTGATTACGTGAATAATGACATTGGTTATGATAAATGAAGCTGCTCCTTTTCCGAAAAAAATGACATTCATTGCTAACGAAAACATCGTTATAGGATGATAGTTAAGAGCAACAATGCGAGTAAGTAAAACCTTAAGATTAGCTGTTGTGGGGTTTAAAACCAACTCATTGAGAGTTACGTAATGTTGGTCGTCCCATTCAACAAAACCATTTTTAAACGCCCCAACGTAAGCAATAAATGTCGTTATTGCCAAAATAACAACCAAAAAAGTTGGATTGAGACCCGAAGTTTTTGTAATTGTATTTTGAGGTTGAAGTGCTGGTTTTTGAGCTACTTTTTTAGCCAATTTCTGTTGTTTTGACATTTTATATTTTTACTATTTTATTAAGTCACCACACAAATCTCATTCCAAAAAATCAGCCAATCAGCCAAATCATGTCTTCATCGTGTCCTTGCTCTTTCCATTCAACCAATACACGCTGTGTATCGAGCGTATTAACTGGCATTCCCGTATAATCTGGCTGGATAGGCAAATCTCGCTCATATCGCCGATTAATAAGGCATAATAATTCTACTTTTTCTGGTCTTCCGAAGGCTTGCATTGCATCAATGGCAGCACGAACCATCCGCCCTGTTGCCAAAACATCATCAATCAAAATAACCTTTTTGTTTTCAATCACAAAAGGTACTTTGGTTTCATTGGGTTTAAGTGGCGTATCTCTTCTACGAAAATCATCTCTAAAGAAAGTTGCATCTAAATAGCCTAATTTAATATCAATACCTGTTTCTTCGGTTAGTTTTTTAGTAATACGTTCGGCTAAAAAAATACCTCTTGGCTGCAAACCCAAAATTACCGAATTTGAAAAGTCACCGTGGTTTTCAATCAATTGTTGGCACAAACGATTGAGTGTAATATCAAGCAATGGGTTACTAAGAATGAGTCGTTTCATACTCCTGCCGCAAATCGGAAATGTTTATAAATGAAATAAATCTGGGTGTAAATCTAATAAATTGATAGACTAATTCTGCTAAAATTTATGAACTTTGCAGAAAATTTATTTAAAATAACAGGCTTATGACTCTTGACAGTTGACTTGACAGCAATTTTTATAACTCACTATCGACCAATTGTCTAAATATTATTGCCTTAATCCTAAAATATATGAAATATTTAATTGCTGGACTTGGAAATATTGGCCCTGAGTATGCACTTACTCGACATAATGTTGGTTTTATGGCTCTCGATAGACTTGCTGCTCAGCAAGGTTTTGCATTTAAGATGGAACGACTTGCTTATGTTGGAGATTTCAAACACAAAGGAAAACAAATCTATTGCATCAAACCTACCACTTATATGAACCTCAGCGGGAATGCTATTAATTATTGGCTACAAGCCTTAAAAATTCCTGTTGAAAACCTGTTAGTGATTTGCGATGACTTGGCTTTGCCTTTTGGAAAGTTACGCATGAAAACCAAAGGTTCGCATGGTGGACAGAATGGTTTAAGAAATATTGAGGAGAAACTTGGCACTCAAAACTACAACCGTTTACGTTTTGGGATTGGAAGTGATTTTGCTCGTGGAAGACAAGTCGATTATGTCTTAAAAGCATTCGATGAAGACGAAATGATTCAATTAGTCGATAGATTAGACCGTGTTGACGAAATAATTTTGAATTTTTGCACAATTGGTGTAGAGAGAACAATGAATTTTTACAACGAATGATTGTACTTTTTAAAGAATTTTCACATTTGCTATATTTAGAATTTTATATAAGTTGTATTTTTTTAATACGAATTTTATTTTGTTTTTATAATTAAAAATACTCATTTATTCCAAATTATATCAAAAAAACGAAATTTTTTAAGAACAATATTTGGTTTACTACCATAGACAATATTTGGATTGTATTATTTCTTGTTCTACATTTGCATCGTCATCCACAGTAAAAATAGAACAAAACAATGAAAAATTCATTAAAAACAATTATATTTGCATTGGTATTCGGGTCATTCATGACTACTGCAAATATTGTAAAAGCAAATGACCGTGATTCAGCTAAAAACGAAGTAATATTAGTTAAAGGTGCTGAAGCAAATTTCGCAGACTTTATGTCTAAAAAAGCGAAAAAATTAGTAAAAACTAACGATTGGAATATTTTCACAGAAATAGTTACTCTATATAACGCATCTCCGTCAAAATTTTTGACTGTAAGTGCAGATAAGAAAGAAGCGTTTAATAAGTCAGTTGAAAATATCGAAGTAAAACTTGGTAAAGTTCGTGGTGAAGAGGCAAAGGTTTGGAAGAAAAAAGTAACAACAACCGCTGCAGTTATCAATGTTTTATGGAAATACCAATCAAATGTTGAGTCAACAGAAACAGAACAAGCAGAAACGCCAGCCGTTATCGAAATGTTAGGTCGCTAAGACTCATTTTAAAGAGAATATTAAGTTTTCATAGTTTAATAGGTTAGGGTTGAATAGATGGACGCTTACCCCACTGCCTCTGGCGGTGGGGTTAAGTTTTTTTAGGGGGTTTAGGAACGTCAAACCCATTAAA
>JBDKKX010000402.1:0-5484 GCA_039795795.1 Bacteroidota bacterium
GAATTCAAGACCTGCATGGTTTTTTGATAAAAATAAATTTGGAGGCATTTTGACCGACATTGGTTCGCACCAAGTGGATCAATTTTTATTTTTTACAGGTTCGACGCAAGCAGAAGTGGTGGCATCCCAAACGGGCAATGTGTATCATCCTGAACACCCGCTTTTTGAAGATTTTGGCGATATGATGCTCAAAGGCAATGGCGGTACAGGCTATATTCGCGTCGATTGGTTTACGCCCAGTAGTTTGAAAGTTTTTGGCGATGGTCGGTTGACGATTCTTGGAACGGAAGGTTATATTGAATTGCGCAAATATGTGGATATTGCAAACCGCGAAAAAGGCGGGAATTTATATTTGGTCAATAACAAAGAAGTCTCGTACATTGATTGCGAAGAGGTCGTTTTGCCTTTCGGCGAGCAATTTGTGAACGATATTGTGAACCGTACCGAAACGGCGATGACGCAAAAACACTGTTTTTTGGCAATGGAATTGGCAATTAAAGCAGAAAAATTTGCTAAAAAATTAGATTTAAAATTGTAAATCCCTCTAACATCTAATGTAACGGGAGTTCGATGAAGATAAACTCCCGTTATTTTACAAAATGATATTCAAGAAATAAATATTAATGAGCCATTTCAGGCACTTCTTCTTCCGTCACTTCGCCGCGCGTTTTAGCTGCTTCCAAGCGCGCATTAGCAGTAAGCGTTTCAAATTCTGCTGCTGAAATCGGCACATCATTGATTTTTGCAACTCGTTTCATCTGGAAAAACAAATGTTCCATCAACACTTCTTCAAATAATTCTTCTTTTTGTTTTTCATCCGCCAAAACCCTATCCGTCAATTGCTTTTCCAACGGCTCATTCACTTGACCATTGAGATAACCCCGAATCCGCATCGCATAATATTCCCGCAAATCCTTTTCAGTAATTTTAATCTCAAAATCATCACAAAGTTGGTTGCGAATCAACATCCACCGCATATTATTTGCAAAATTGACATAATCTCTTTCAATAATTTCGTCCGTATTCTTCTTATCCGACGTTTTCAACAACAATTTCAAATAGGCATCAGGCAATGGAAATGGATTTTCTGCCATCAACGCATTTTGAATATCGCGTAATAACATTCCTTCTACATTCGGTTGATATTTCCGCGCCAACGATGCCGAAATAATCTCTCTTGCTTCCGCCTCCGTTTTCACCGTACCCACTCCAAAAGCCTTGTCATACAACGCTTCACCCAATTCTGCAGGCGTTTGACGTGTCGCTTCCACGATTTCCGCCTTATAATTTGCCGTTTCCAATTTCGCCCCTTTTGGCAACTGCATCAAATATTGTTCTGCATGTTCCGCAGACGCATCTTGTTCCAAATCGTACATATTGCAATCAAAACTATCGCCAACCGACTTTCCTGCAATCGCTATTTTCGCCGAATGCGTCAACATTTCGTACAAAATGCTAAATTCCGACGTATGTTCTCCAATCGTTGCCGTCGCTTTCAACTTCAACATATCTTTCTCTTGAAAATCCGTTGAGACATTGATTTTTTCGCCCATCTGCTTACACAAACCTTCAATTTCTTTATCCACCTCATGACTTTCCACCTGTACCGCATAACGATTAAATGGCATATCTTTCAAACCAAAAATTTCAAAAGTCGGTGCAACGCCAATCTCAAAATGATAAACCAAATCTGGCATATTGCTCATAGAAAGTCCCGATTTCGGTTGCGTCGGCGAAAGAATCGGTCTGCCGAGCAAATTCAAATTCGCTTCTTTCAAATAATCATTCAGCGTATCTTCAATTTTTTTATTGACAATATCCGTTAAAAATGACGTACCATACATTTTTTTAATCATATTCGGGGGCGTTTTGCCCGGTCGGAAGCCCTTGATAGATGCTTGGCTGCTATATTTTTTTATTTCGGCTTGAACTTTTGGCGCGTAATCCGCCGTATCGAGCATTACGCTGAGTTGAGCGGTCAGCGAATCAATATCTGTTTTAACGACTTTTGCCATCTTTGGATGATATTTTTAAAATGATACATTAAAAAAAATGCGTCTATCGGTTAAAACAGACGCATTTTTGCTTTAAATAAGTGCGGGTAGAGGGACTCGAACCCCCATGCCTTTCAGCGCCAGATCCTAAGTCTGGTACGGCTACCAATTTCGCCATACCCGCGCATTGATTTGGTGGTGGCTAATGATTTTAGTTCTCTAAGCGTTTTCCTTAAAATCCGCGCAAAGATACAGCTTTTTTGATAATAACAAATTAAAATTCGTTTTTTTTTATTTTTTTTTTACCAAACGAAACCTAAAAGTAGCTGTCTCAAAAGAAAAAATCCTATTGGGTCTGAAAATTAAATTTTACCCTTTTGAGACAACCACTTTGGATACGACTTATTGGCACTTTTTCACACAACCATTCGTATCTCGAACCGTCGGTTTATACGCCGCAGGCGCAAGATTGCTAAAAGTGTTTGTTGTGGCTGCTGTTGCCGCGCCGTAAGTAGAGCCATTATCATTGCTATATTCGTACGGTGGCGCACTGCTTGTGACCGTTACCGTAATCGTTCCATTGGCTGCCCCATTACAAGTCACGTTGGTTGATGCCAAAGTAAATGCAGGTAAAGCATTGACAGCCACAGATTTAGTAGCTGAACCGATACAGCCATTGGCATCCGTATAACTATAAATAACACTATGACTTGCTGCGGTTAAAGTCGTGGGGTCGAAAGTGGTTGCTGCCGCCGCATCGACTGTGAACGAACCTGTCGCAGGAGTCCCTGCCAAGGTAATTGCCGTTACATCTTTGCAATACGCCGAAGCGAGACCTGTAATCGAAACAGTCGGTGCCGTAATCAATGTTACAGCTTTGGTCGCGGTTGCCGTACACGCGTTCGCATCGGTTACGGTCACGGTATAAGTCGTATTTGCGGTAACTGTTGCTGTCGCAGTGGCGGCGGTGCTCGTCACATTCGCCCAAGCATAAGTAAATGCACTGGTGCCCCCTGTTACATTTGCTGTCATTGCGTAAGAGCCATTCGTTAAGACTTTGTCATCGTTGGAGGTGCAAGAACTTTCTGTTGCCGTGATATTGACGCTCAATGCTGTCGGTTGTGTAATTGTCACCGATGCCGTCGCCGTACAATTATTGGCATCTTTGACCCCAATCGTATAAGTGCCTGCTGCAAGACTCGCAAATGTCGTCGTATTTTGATACGCGCCGCCAGCGATATTATATTGATATGGAGTTGTGCCACCCGCGCCTGCTGCGGTGATAGTGCTCGTGCCGCCATTACAGGCAATAGAAGTTGCAGTACCTGCAACGGTTAATGCAGCAGGTTCTGTGATGGTAATACAAGTTTGCGCCTGAAGATTTTGGCAAAATGCTGCCATGAATAAAGCAAAACTTAGGATTTTAGTGGTAAAACGGTTCATTGAAATGAGTTTTTAAAAAAAACGGTTATAATTAAAATTAAATATTTTTAAGTACTTGGATAAATTAAAATGATTTAAAGTATTGATTATCAAATAGTTGCAAATAATTATAACTTGACGCAAGTTTCAAACTTGCGTCAAGTTGTGTAAGTTATAACTTGACGCAAGTTTGAAACTTGCGTCAAGTTGTGTGTAAGTTATAACTTGACGCAAGTTTGAAACTTGCGTCAAGTTGTGTGTAGGTGTGGTTTCAAAGCCGTTGAACAGTTACGGGCAAGCAGATTTTTGGCGGACAGCAGTTTTGTATCAAAACCATGACATCCTTGCTATCGCCGCAAGTCATCGTACCCACTGAATAGCGAAAAACATACGTCCCCGTTGCCAGCCCATTCGGATTCAGCGTCCCAGCAATTGCGTTGAATGCCCCCGCAGGATTTGCGGATGAAGGGGCTAATGCCCAATTGCCGCCCGAATCTTCATTCGTCAAATTATTGTTAAGCGTAATAATGGCAATTCCTGTGACAGCCTGACAAAGCGTTGCATTTGTCGGTGTACCCGCACTAATAGGCGGCGGTTCTGTGATAACAATACAACTTTGCCCATAATTTCGCCCCAAACTAAAACAGCATAAAAAGGTTATAAAAATATTTAAATATTTTATTTTCATAAGATGATGGTTGAAAATTGATTGATTATCAATGAATTGTGTTTCAATTAATTGCATTTTTTGACACACCCATTGGCATCTTTAACAGCAGGTTTGTAAGTGGTTGGTGCAAGGTTGTTATTTGTTTGGGCGGCGGTGAAGGTGCTACCATCATTTAAACTGTATTGAAAGGGGGAATTACCAATCGCATTGAAAGTAATTGTTCCATTATTCATGCTTTTACAAGTCACATTTGTCGATGTTACGGTGAAGGTGGGCAGTGCATTCACGGTCACGGTTAGACAATTGCTATTGGCAGTACAACCTGTTCCGTTCAAAGTTGAGGTTACGACAACGCGATAATAGGTCGTTTGGGTCAAACCAATTGGCGGGTCGTAGGTCGCGCTGGTCGCACTGGCGATGTCTGTAAAGCCTGTGGTGCAATTCGTCGTGCTGCTTTGCCACTGGTAACTCAACGTTCCTGTGCCTGTAGCGGCGGTTGCGACCGTAAAAGCGGCGGGGTCTAAGCCTGAACAAATGGATTGATTGCCTGCAATCACGCTGGCTGTAATGCTATTATTTTGCAAAATAATGGGACAACAACTGGATACAGAACAAGTTCCATATAATGCTGTCCAAGTATATGTTCCTGCTTGGGTTGCGGTTGCATATACATTACTCGTCGCGCCTGCAATGGCAGTTGCGCCCGCCCCTGTGTTCAAATACCATTGATAATTGGACAAACCCGATTGCACTGTCAACGTATAGGAATCGCCCGAACAAAGCGATAAGTTACTCGGACACGTATAAGGACTCGCCGCAAGCGGTCCAACGGTCGTTGTGGTCGTGCAAACCGAACCCGTCGCATTAGAAATTGTAATCGTATAAGAGGACGCACCATTTGCAGAACCTGTTTGCAATAAAAAAGTGGTTGCACTGCCATAATTTGCCGAAGTCGGCGTAATTGTACCACCGCCACTGACAGTTACCGTGTAAAAAGTGCCTAAACCAGTGCCTGTCGGATTTAACGTGAACATAATTCGGTCATCCGTACCTGTTGCCGTACTATTATTGTTCGCCATCGGGTTGCCAAGCCCTGCGGAGGTGAAACTGCATTGAGCGAACAATGGATTGGATAAAAGGCTTAATCCGAAAAGGCAAAATAGAAAAATGTGTTTAATTTGAATCGGTTGGTTGTTTATAACAAAAAAATTCATTTTTTGAAAAATTGGTATGTAAGTTTGAGTGAATCATGCGTTTGAATCGAAGATAAGAATACGATACTGTATTTTATTCGCATGAATTATAATTTGGTATTTTGTGACCTAGCAAAAGAGTCAAATTTAAATAATTAAAAATTTCAAAAATATGAAATTGTGATACGAATGGATGTACGGATTC
>JBDKKX010000403.1:0-5471 GCA_039795795.1 Bacteroidota bacterium
CGCGGGCAGCAGGGCAAGGTCGATACACGGTTGCGTAGCGTTCGACATCCAAAAATAAGGAATTCCATTGTTGCACCACTTTGGAATCGAAAGTTTTAACCGTTTGGGGAGGAATTGGGGTTTCTATCGGTTTGTCTGGTGCGCACGAGTGGAATATCAATACGGCAATTAGACCAAATGCTGCAAGCGCATACGATTGTTTTTTTAGAATCATGGGTCGATGTTTGTTGAATAGTGCCTCTGTTTTGCATTTTTAAAACAGAGCGGGTAGTAAAAAACAATGTTAAATGACGCAAAAATATATACATTTTAAAACTACTGCAATACCCAAAATCAGTAGTTTTTAAAAAAAAAGTGTTTAAAATGGAAACTTAACACTTAAAAATTGTTTTTCATTTAATGAAACCTTGGAATTGGGATTAAATAGGATTTTTTTTGGGATTAAATGGGATTGATTTTTTAGGATTTGTAGGATTAAGTCATTAGACAAAATTAAACGTACAACTTGACGCAAGTTGCAAACTTTAGACAAAATTAAACGTACAACTTGACGCAAGTTGCAAACTTGCGTCAAGTTATAACTATTTAATAATCAATATTTTAAATCATTTTAATTTGTCCAAGCACTTAAAATCCTACAAATCCTAAAAAATCAATCCCATTTAATCCCAAAAAAATCCCATTTAATCCCAATTCCAGCGTACTACACTATTCACTTTTATTCAAAACCGCCTTGATTTTCAACAATAAATCCCGTCCTTCGGGGGTCAAAGGCGTTAAAACGAGGGGGTCTTTTTGCGAAAGGACTAATAATTTGATATTATCCGCAATAATCTCATTGGGATGAATCACATAATTCGTATTAAACTTCTTCAAAAACAAAAGAGGCAATTCGCGCATATTTAACGTACTTTGTTGCCGTTGTCCGACGGTTAAGATTTCAAGTCCTTTATCCGTTGGCTGCGTTTCAAAATAGCCCCAACCCATGTGTTCCATAAATTCATGTAAATCAGGATTATACGCATTCGCTTTTGAATAAATTAATGCAATGACTTGAGCATTTTTCGTGCCTTCGATGGTAAAATCGGTCGTCCAAGCCAAATCAATCCCATCTGGATTATAAAAAATGCGTTTGTAAAGAGAATCGCTGATGACCAAATTATTGACTTTAGGTCTTCTGAAACCAATCAAATTAAATAATTCAACCTGTTTTTTGGGATTCAACCGCGTATAAATATGCGCAATTTCGTGCAACATCGTTTGCAAAAGCTGGTCCTCTGGCAATTTCAAATCGGGCGCGGGAATGATAATCGCATTTTGGCGCGTATAATATACGCCTTGTCCATAATGTTTCGCCTGCGTTTTAATCAATTTGAGTTGATACGGGAAGGCTTTCGGCTCGATTTTATTGTAAAGTTGACAGGCTTCGCGCAAAATGCGCGTCATTTTTTCCCGTTCTTTCGCGGTGAAACTATCCACATCATTGCGCAAATACGTTTTATAATCCGCTAAAATCGCTGTTCGCGGCGTATTTTCGGGATAATTGCGCTTCATTTGAATACTCATTTCGAGTGGATTGACCAAATCGAAAAATTTTTCAATCGTGTCGGCAACAATCGCGTCGGCAGCATCTTCCTTCGTCAGCATGCTCAAAGATTGATAGGGCGACAATGCAATTTTTTCGATGTCTTTCGGTGCATGCCGACAACTCATTGTCAAAAAAGCACTTACAAATAAAATAAATTTATACTGTAATGAATACATTGGTTTTGATTGTTTGAAAATATGAAAAAATCTTAGTCGGAAAAAGGTGTAGAGCGAATGGGAACGCGGATAACGCGGATTGGGGCAGATTTTTTTGAATCACCCAAAGCTGCGTTATCCGTATTTCCATTCGCTACAAACGTGCAACGTCTATCGAAGTCGAAGTTGTGTTAAACGCTTGTTTACGCCTCAAAAGTAGTAAAAGAAGTTTCTTTTTTATTTTTTTGTGTAAAAAAATTCAAAAGCGTTTTATCTTGCATTCGATTAAAATAGATTTTTATGAAAACAAAACAACAAATTGTAGAAAATTGGCTACCCCGATACACAGGGACTCCTTTAGCAGAATTTGGACAATTCATTATTTTAGTGAATTTCACCAATTATGTCGAAATGTTTGCGGAACGGTTCAAAGTCGAAGTGCGCGGGCGCGACCGTTCCATGTTGAGCGCGACGGCGCATAATATTTCCATTATCAATTTTGGGATGGGCAGCCCGAATGCCGCTACGATTATGGATTTATTGACGGCAATTAAGGTCAAAGCGGTCTTGTTTTTGGGCAAATGCGGCGGTTTGAGACATGATAAAAACAAAGTAGGGGATTTCATATTACCGATTGCCGCGATTCGAGGCGAAGGGACTTCCAACGATTATATGCCGCCCGAAGTGCCTGCTTTGCCTGCTTTTGCGATGCAAAAAGCGATTTCGACGACCATTCGGGATTATGAAAAGGATTATTGGACGGGTACGGTCTATACAACAAACCGTCGGGTGTGGGAACATAAAGAGGATTTTAAAGATTATTTGCGGGAGTTGCGCTGCATGGCGATTGACATGGAGACGGCGACGATTTTCACTGTTGCCTTTAAAAATCATATACCTGCGGGCGCGTTGTTGTTGGTTTCGGATATTCCGATGATTCCAGAAGGCGTGAAAACCGATGAAGGCGATAAGAAAAATGCAGCCCGTTTTTCGGATACACATTTGAGCATCGGCATAGATTCGTTGAAACAGTTGATGAATAATTCATTGACTGTCAAGCATTTGAAATTTTAAAATTCGGATTAAATACTTGGTTAGTATTCTACTGAGTTGTTAAAGTTAGAATTCTTCTACTGAGTTGTTAAAGTTAGAATCTATAAAAGATTGATTTTTAATCCCGTAGGGATTTTTCTTTGGTAGCCAAAACACGGTACCACCACCCCAAAATCCCGTAGGGATGGTCCTTTTAAACGACCGAAGTACCATCCCTACGGGATTTTTGGGGGCGGGGTGAGTTTGGAGTTACCAAACGGACATCCCTACGGGATTGAAAATCATTTTTTTATAAATTACAACTTTAACAACTCTGTAGAATAATTCTAACTTTAACAACTCAGTAGAATAAACTGAAATTGGAAAAATGAAAAAAACAAAAATGGTTCAATTAGTGTTGCTCGGCGCGACTTTTGTAAATGCGCACAGGGTTGCAGCGCAAACGCAATTGCCCGAACCTTCGCAGGAAGCAATCAACGCGCCACACTTTCGGGATACAGTGGTGCCCAAACTTGGAGAAAGAAAGCAACATCTTTCTATTCCGACGTACCATCCCGTCGTGCGGAAAAGTTCAAGTACACATATTTTTTGGGGCGGCTTTGGAGGGCATCATGGGAGTATGGGGAGTTGAACCTTAAAGCATTCAAATCCCTATCATAAATCATTCATTATCAACCGTTTGAAAGGTTTGAAACCTTTCAAACGGTATTTATATCGCCGCATTCCCGCTAAAAGTGCGGAAGAACCATTAAAATCTTATTATTTATCATTGGTATTGTTCGGCGCGCCCAAACTCCTACGGTTATTGTTTCTCAGGCTTCATCTGCGGGAAAAACAACACTTCTTGAATCGACGCATTATTCGTCAAAAACATGGTCAATCGGTCAATCCCAATCCCCAAACCCGAAGTCGGCGGCATCCCATATTCCAAAGCGCGCAAAAAATCTTCATCCAAAGGCATCGCTTCATCATCGCCCCGCCCCGCCAAACGCATTTGTTCTTCAAACCGTTCGCGCTGGTCAATCGGGTCATTCAACTCCGAATACGCATTCGCAATCTCTTTCCCATTCACAAACAACTCAAATCGCTCCACAAAACCCGCTTTAGACCGATGTTTTTTCGCCAACGGACTCATTTCAACTGGATAATCCGTGATATAGGTCGGTTGAATCAAATGTTCCTCCACTTTTTCGCCAAAAATCGCATCAATCAACTTGCCTTTGCCCATCGAAGCATCGGTTTCAATATGCCATTTTTTGCAAACCGCCCGCAAACCCGCTTCATCCAAATGGTCAATGTTAACGCCCGTATATTTTAAAATCGCATCTGTCATGCTAAGGCGAATATAAGGTGCTTTAAACTCAATCATTCGGTCGCCAACTGCCGCTTGCGTCGTGCCATTGACGGCAATCGCCACCCGTTCGAGGCAAGTTTCGACCATTTCCATCATCCAAATATAATCTTTATACGCCACATAAATCTCCATCGCCGTAAATTCAGGATTATGCGTCCTATCCATCCCCTCATTTCTAAACATTTTCCCAAATTCAAAAACGCCGTCGAAACCGCCCACTATCAATCTTTTGAGATACAATTCATTCGCAATCCGCATATATAAAGGTGTATCCAACGAATTATGGTGCGTTTTGAACGGGCGCGCCGCCGCACCGCCATGAATCGGTTGCAAAATCGGTGTTTCTACCTCCAACCAACCTTTTTCGACAAAAAATTGTCGCATCGCCTGCACCAATTTCGTCCGCTTCACGAACACTTCCCGCACCGCAGGATTCACCGTCAAATCCACGTACCGTTGCCGATACCGCAACTCGGGGTCGGTAAACGCATCATATATATTGCCTTGCGCATCCTTTTTCACAATCGGCAACGGACGCAACGACTTACTCAATAATTTAAATTCCGTTACATGTATCGTGATTTCCCCCATCTTCGTTTTGAACGCATAACCTTTCACACCAATAAAATCACCTATATCTAATAGCTTCAAAAACAACTCTTTATACAAAGATTTATCCGCATCAGGACAAATTTCATCCCGCCGAATATAGATTTGAATCCGCCCCGTCGAATCTTGAATTTCCGCAAAAGCAGCTTTTCCCGCTTCCCGACTCGCCATCAATCGTCCTGCAACTGCGATATTTTGATAATTCAACCGTTGCTTCGTCCCATCCGCAGCGACCGTTTCGCTGTAATGCTGTTTTATATCTGCGGCATGCGCCGTGACTTCAAATTTGGCGGCGGGATACGGGTCGATGCCCAATGCCCGAATTTTTTGCAACGCCTCTCGGCGTACGATTTCTTGTTCGCTTAACATGATAAATAATGATTTTATGAATTACTTCATTCGGAAAAATACTGTAATTGAATGCTATTTTAGCACTTTAAACCTCGTGAAGAGAGAAAACATATTAGCGTTCCCCCCAATAAGATTTGTGGATTCGTAGAGACGCGATTTATCGCGTCTTGCCCAACCGAATACCGCATGTTGCCCCAGAAACATTCGGCATTGGATTGGGCAAGACGCGATAAATCGCGTCTCTACGAATCCACAAACCTTATTGGGGATAGTATTAGGATACTTTATTTCAAAACTGTTCTTTATTCGGTTTAATGCACGATTATTATACAACTTTTATGGTACAAATTTAAATTAAATA
>JBDKKX010000404.1:0-5454 GCA_039795795.1 Bacteroidota bacterium
TGACGAAGCGTCCATAACGCATCTCCCATTAGGAAAAGCGGCGTATGATCCGTGTCATTTATATATTTTTTTATTTCAATCATGTAATTCATCCCTTTTGTGATGCGGATTGCAGTTTGTTTAATGAAGTAATTTTTTCAAAATCAAGTCACAAAGATACGAATTTGCAGCGATACTGCCCATTAAAATCAAAAAAATGCGTCTATTGAGCACAATAGACGCATTTTTTTTGCAACAAATTACAATTTTTTATTTTTTAGCACTTGCCGCAGCCTCTGCCCGCGCAATGAATTTTTCAATCCCATTTCCATCCGAAGTCGCAGGATAATTGCTTTTAATTTCTTTATAAATCGAAATCGCACCCGAATAATCTTTCTGAACTTCGCTCAAAAGACCCGCTTTTTTCAAATAATAAGCCTTCAAATCGTCCACACCACCCGTTGAACCTGCTTGTTTATAAAAACTCAATGCCTTTTTAAACTCTTTTTTCTCCGACCAAGCGTCGCCCAAAATACCATATTTCATCGTCGGCGCAACGTTGCCATTCGCTGAAAAAGCATCCATTGCTTTAATCGCCTCGTCAAATTTGCCCAAATTCAAATACGATACTGCTGCTTGAAATTGCGCAGCATTGCCAGCGTCGGAACTGGAATATTTACTCGCAATCTCCGTCAAACCACTGAAACCACCCCCAGGATTGCTCAACGCAGCCGCAAAAGAATCTTGTTCAAAACGCTGTTCTGCCCGAACTATCGCAGCATAACCTTTGTCATTTTGCTTCGCTTTGTAATTATTATACCAGAAATACCCTCCAATCAAGGCTGCCAAACCCAATAAACCATATAAAATTGGCTTTTGGTTCGCCTCGACCCAATGAACAGCACCGCCTGTTACCTGTTCCAAATCCACGATTGTTTCATCTATAACCTCTGGCTCTGGTGTCACAGGCACAACTGGTTTTGATTTTGGCTGATTTGTCTTAATTGACATATTTTTTATTTTATTGATTTAATGATGATTTTTTAATGATGAATAATGAATGATAAATGATGAATGATGAATGATGAATTATAGATTCATCATTTATCATTTATCATTCTTTTATGGGCATGCAAAGGTAAATATTTTTTGAAAGTTGTTTTCTTTTTTTTGGCAAAAAAATAGGGAACGCATCCCGTAAGATACGTTCCCAAGACCTATTTGGTTGCATTCAAGTCGATAACTTGCGTCAAGCCGCTTCGACTTCACGCAAATTGGGATTATTTTAATCCATCATAAATGGATAATCTTTTTGAACGTAATTATCGGTATATAATTCGGAAGCATCTGGAAAAGGCGAATTCAAAGCAAATTCAGTTGCTGCATCAATTTCTACATCAATGCGGGTTTCAATCGCTTCTAATTCCTCTTTTGTCGCAATTTTATTTTGCAAAACCCGATTTTCAATGATTTTAATTGGGTCTAAATCATTCATAAAATGCCTCATTTCTTCACTATTCACGTAGCGTTCGCGATTATTTTCGACGACTTTGACTTTCCGATATTTTTCGGGGTCCGAAACCGAGTGTCCTTTATAACGATAAGTCTTAATTTCAAGGAAATACGGACCTTTACCCGACCGAATATGTGCCGCCGCTTTGGAAAACGCGTTGTGAACAGCTTCTGGATCCATGCCATCTACTGCTTCATGCGGCATTTTGAACGCTTCACCAATGATATGAATATCCGTAACATTGCTCGTCCGTTCCACAGAAGTCCCCATGGCATACAAATTGTTTTCACAAACGTACAAAACAGGCAATTTCCAAGTCATCGCCATATTAAACGACTCATACAATGCTCCTTGCCGCGCCGCACCATCGCCAAACATCGTCATACAAAGATTATCCGTTCCCTTATATTTTTCCGCAAAAGCGATACCTGTTCCAATCGGAATTTGCGCGCCAACGATGCCATTTCCGCCATAAAAGTTATGTTCTTTGCTGAAAAAGTGCATCGAACCGCCTTTTCCTTTCACAATACCGCCGATTCTACCAAACAATTCCGCCATCCCTTCGCGTGTAGAAATGCCTTTGGAAATCGCCAAACCATGTTGTCGATACGCGGTGACAACGCCATCCGAAGGGCGTAATGCAGAGACCATCCCCGCCGCAATTGCCTCTTGTCCGATGTAAACATGGCAAAAACCGCGCACTTCTTCGCCATAATGCTTCAAAACCCGCTCTTCAAAGCGGCGAATCCGCATCATCACTTCATACCATTGCAAATAAGTCTCCTTTGTAAACAGGATTTTACTGCTACTTTTACCGCTTTTTTCGGGCTTTTTTGTCATAATCACTTCCATTTTGATTGTTGTTACATTTTTTAGCGAAATTTCGCTATTGTTTTTCCTTCCGAAAGGAAAGTTACGATAATTATTTTAATCCACAAATTTGAAGGTACAAAATTAAAGCATTTTGAGCAAAAAAATTTATAAAGTTTTCGGACAAAAAGGTGTAGAGCGAATTGGAACGCGGATGACACGGATTTTACAGATTTACACGGATTTTTTTTGAATTTATGCTTGAAATTTAGCATAAATTCAAAAAAAATCCGTGTAAATCTGTAAAATCCGTGTCATCCGTGTTCCAATTCGCTCTACACCTTTTTGTCCCGTACTAAGAAGTTTCCCGAACTGGTGCGAACTAAACATTCAATATATAAATTTTTAAATAAAAAATATATTTTGTGACATTCAAAATATACAAATAATAATAAAATAAATATCTTTGTGCCTCAATTTTAAGAATATCAAAATTGTAACAACACAATTACATAACGAATCAAATCTTTATAAAATTTTTCAGTAATTTTCTTTCTAATATCAACATTATTGGTTTGCTTTGGGGCTACAAGTGGCTTTTTAGGAGGTTTTGGGATGGTAAAGCAATTTTTCTATATTTTAATCGCTGAAAATCACGCGCTTGTAAACTATGATGACATCAAATCCATTACAAATGACGAAAATTCAAATTCAAGTCAACGGTACAAAACATACTGTAGAGGCTGACCCTGAAATGCCATTACTCTGGGCATTGCGCGACTTCATTGGGCTGACTGGTACTAAATTTGGCTGCGGCATGGCACTTTGTGGTGCTTGTACCGTCCATTTAGACGGTGATCCAGTGCGCTCTTGCTCGCTCCCGATTGGACAAATTAAAAATTCTAATATTACGACTATTGAAGGACTTTCCGACGATAATAGTCATCCCGTGCAAAAAGCTTGGATTGAAGCCCAAGCTGCACAATGTGGGTACTGTCAATCGGGGCAAATCATGTCGGCGGCGGCTTTGTTGAAAACCAATGCTCATCCGACGGATGCGGATATTGATGCTGCACTTGCGGGGAATTTATGCCGTTGTGGAACGTATCCGCGCATTCGGGCGGCAGTCAAGCGAGCAGCAGTCTTGATGAATGCCAAAAGCCCTGTGGCTGTAAAACCAGATAAGAATGCTCGTTAAGTTTTCATACGGAATGATAAATGATGAATGATGAATGATGAATGATGAATTGTATAAATAAACAATTGATAATCAATTATTTATTTATACAATTCATCATTCATCATTCATCATTCATCATTCATCATTCATCATTCATCATTTATCATTCCTCATTACAATTACAATTTCATTTTTTATCATGCAAACGCGCAGAGATTTTTTAAAACGAACGGGAAAATTTGGTGCATTACTCGCTATGGGTATTGCAATGCCCGCGTCCGTACAGGCGAAAACGACCCGAAAACCAATGAATGGCGACGAGCCTATCTCCGAAATCATTGATTTTGAGATGAATCAATATATTGTTATTACGAAAGATAATAAAATTATTCTGTTTAACCCGCGCCCCGATATGGGACAAGGCACGATGCAATCTTTGCCCGCACTCATCGCCGAAGAATTAGAAGTGGATTTGGAACAAGTGGAAATTCGTTTTACAAATGGTCATTCTAAATTTGGAGGTCAAGGTTCTGGCGGTTCGTCCTCGATTCGGACGCGTTATGAGGAGTTGCGCGAAGCAGGCGCGGCAGCTCGGACAATGTTAATTGGGGCGGCGGCTAAAAGATGGGCTGTCCCCGTCACCGAATGTATCGCAGAAAAAGGTAAAGTATTGCATCCTAAAACGAGTAAATCCGCGCTTTATGGCGAATTATCGGAAGATGCGGCTAAATTAGAGATTCCGCAAGGGGTGAAATTAAAACCGATTAAAGATTTTAAAATTATTGGTAAAGAGATGCCGCGTTTGGATATTCCAAACAAAGTTTGTGGCAAAGCTATTTTTGGAATAGATACCAAAGTTCCAAATATGTTATATGCTGTAATTCAACATTCTCCGATGATTCATGGTAAAGTTAAAAGTTTTGATACGGAGGCGGCGATGAAAGTGGAAGGTGTTAAACAAGTGTTTAAATCCGAAAGACCATTGCCTTATAAAACGTTGGAAGGCGTAGCGGTTTTAGCCAATACGTATTGGGCGGCGTTACAAGGGCGAAAAAAATTGAATGTGGTTTGGGAAAACAGTGATTATCAATCGGTTACGACTGAAAAATATTTTCAAGCGGCGCATTCCCTTGCCAAATCCGAAGGCATTATATATAAGGATGCAGTGGGCGATGTGAGCAAATCATGGGAAATTTCGGAAACGAAATTGGAAGCGGTGTATGAAACGCCTTTTTCTGCGCACGCGCCGATGGAACCCAATAACACGGTGGCTTGGGTCAAAGAGGATGGTTCGGTAGAAGTTTGGTGTCCTGTACAAGGTCCCGACGGTGCGGTGAATAAAGTAGCGGACTATTTGAAAATCAAGCCCGAACAAGTTAAAATTAATGTGCAATTGATGGGTGGCTCCTTCGGACGGAAGGCTTATTTGGATTTTGTTTTGGAGGCGGTCTATCTTTCCAAACAAGCAAAAGCACCTATTAAGTTGATTTGGACGCGAGAAGATGATTTAACGCAAGGTCCCTTCCGTCCTGGCATGGTCAATTCGCTCAAAGCGGCATTGGACAAAACGGGGCATTTAACTACTTTTGAACATCGAATTGCAGGTGCGTCGATTTTGCACCAAGTTTTGCAACACGACCAAACGGGAAAAGCAGATGGTTGGGCAGCCGAAGGTGTTCATCAAGAAGATTCTCCTTACGAAATTCCCAATCGTCGTCAAACCTTTAGTTTGGTGGAAACGCCGATTCCAATTGTTTGGTGGCGTTCGGTGTATGCTTCGACGAATGTTTTTGGACAAGAATCTTTTATAGATGAAATTGCACATGCGTCTAAGCAAGATCCGTTGGATTTTCGCTTAGAATATCTGAAAAAAGAGCCGAGATTCATAAAAGTATTGAAAATATTGGAAGAAAAATCGAATTATCGCCAAAAATTGCCCGCAGGTCAAGCGATTGGGATTGCGATTGCTCGT
>JBDKKX010000405.1:0-5427 GCA_039795795.1 Bacteroidota bacterium
AAACCGTACAAATCGGTGAAATCCGTTGAATCCGTACATCCGTTTGTATCCTAATTTTCCAAAGCGGAAACTGCTTATTTTGGCTTATCACTTAATTGGATAAATCCTAAAAAACCTTAAAAATCAATCCCATTTAATCTCAAAAAATCCTATTTAATCCGAATTCCAGCGTACCACATAATTTAAATTCATCATTAGTTACATGGATAATTTTTTTACATGATTCATCATCTGAACGCTGTAAACCAACGTCGTTCCACTCTTAATCGCCGCCGCGACATGGACGGCTTCCATCATTTGTTCTTCATCCGCGCCTTTTTCGAGACAGGTTTTGGAATAAGCGTCAATGCAATACGGGCATTGCGTCGAATGCGCCACTGCCAAAGCAATTAAAGCTTTTTCGCGTTCGGTCAATGCGCCTTCTTTCATCACTTCGGCGTAATAATCAAACCATTTTTTGCCCATAGTGGCTTGAAATTCTGTAATATTTCCAAATTTGCCTAAATCGGCAGGGTCAAAATACGTTTTTTGTTGAGACATGATTTTTATTTTAAGTCAAATTGGGTCAAATGTATTATGCTTTTGCCAAAAGAAAAAAAATAACTTAATTTTTACTTTATATTTTTTATTTTATTCCAATCTTTAACTACTTTTGTCTTAGCATTAAACGGAACCAAATTTTAGATAAAAAATATAACTGTTCTAATTTGGGCTCTTGCTGAATGAATCCATTTTTTTTTAAAACTTTAATTGTATGAAAATTAATTATTTACTCCGAATGAGTAGTTGCTTCCTGTGGCTACTCCTGCCTGTCATGGGTTGGGCGCAAAACAATAAAATAGATTTTACTATCAAAGGAAAAGTGACCGACGGTACGGAATCTGTGATTGGTGCAAGCGCGGTTTTGCAAAACACAGGCATCGGCTCAGTAACCGATGTGGAGGGCAATTACGAAATCAAAGGCAGTTTGCCTACGGGTTCGTATAAGTTAATCGTGAGTTTTGTTGGAAAAGCGGCGCATTCAAGCCCCATTGACCTCGTTGCAGGCACTTCGACCTACACCCAAGACGTGACTTTGGGCAGCGATGCACTGAATTTAAGTGAAGTGGTGGTTTTAGGCTCGTCGGTTTTGCAAGAACGGAAGCAATTAGGCAATGCGATGACGACCGTTCGCGCAGACCAATTAACGCGCGCGGGTACAGGAGATGTGATTCAAGCCTTGCAAGGAAAAGTGGCAGGAGCGCAGATTTCACAAAACTCGGGAGACCCTGCGGGCGGTATTTCGGTGCGGTTGCGGGGCGCGAAATCATTGCTCGGTTCGTCCGAGCCGCTTTACGTCATTGATGGCGTGATTTCTAACAACGGAACGGTCAATTTGACGAATGCGAATGTGGATGCAGGTTCGACTTCGGCTATCGGTCAAAATCGGATGGCGGACATCAATCCAAATGATATTGAGTCTTTGAACGTCATTAGTGGTGCGGCGGCAGCAGCGATTTATGGTTCTCGCGCTGCGAATGGTGTAATCGTCATCACGACCAAACGCGGTAAATCGGGTAAACCTAAAATTTCGTTTTCGTCTTCGTACTCGTTGAGTGCCTTGCGGAAAAAATCTTTCATGTCCACTTATGGCAAGCAATTTCATCCCAATGCGATTACCGATCCTGCGGCTGCGAGTTATGTAAGTCCGCAATTGTCCACCTTGTATCCGTTGGCGAAAGCGGGTTCGATTGCGTCCGATGATATTACGGTTTGGTCAAATTTGATTGACGTGCAACGATATGATTACCAAGACGAAATTTTCAGACAAGCAAGCGGTACAGATAATAATATTTCGATTGCTGGCGGCAATGATGATACGCGTTATTATGCTTCGTTGAGTCATATGAAAAATGAAGGTATTTTGAATAATACGGATTTTCAACGCGTTAGCGGACGGGTTCGGTTAGACCAAAAGATTAATAGTTGGTTAAACGCTTCCGCAGGTTTGATGTACACCAATAGTTTTAGCAACGAATTACCGAATGGCAATGTTTTTTGGAGTCCTGTAAACTCTATTAATATTACCAATAATATTTTTAATTTGAGTGCGCGAGATGCTTCGGGCAATTTGCAAGCGGTCGAAAGATTGTCTCGGATTAATCCGTTGAGCATTATGGAAGGCGTTAAAAATTCGCAAATGACCAATCGCACGATTGCCGATTTGCAATTTACGGCGCACCCGATGGATGGTTTGACGTTGTCTTACATTTTCGGGATTGATAATTCCAATCAATTGGGACGCAATTTTAGCCCAATCTATCCATATCCAGTGAATGTTGCTTATTTCAACAAAGGTTATGTTGCGAATAACACGGCAGTTACCACTTTGGTGAATAACGATTTTACGGCAACTTATGCCAAAGCGTTCGGTGCTTTGACCACCAGTACAGTAGTTGGTTTCAATCATCAATACTCCCATGATCAAATTTCCATTACGGAAGGTCGGGATTTAGCTCCTTTTGTTACGACGATTAATGGTGCGTCGGTGATTTTGCCTCCACGATTTGCAGATTTGACGAGTACATTGATGGGCGGTTTCGTGCAAGAAACTTTTGGTTATGGGGAGCGATTGTTTTTGACCTTGGCGGGTCGGATGGATGCGTCTTCTCGTTTCCCGACGGAAACGCGCACGAATTTCTATCCAAAAGTGGGTTTTAGCTACTTGATTTCCAATGAAGATTTTTTCAAAAACTTGAAAAACACTGTAAATCAATTCAAAGTCCGCGCTTCTTGGGGACAAGCGGGTAATTTAAATGGTTTAGGCGTGTACGACCGTTTCAACTTGTTTAATACGACTTCTTTCAATGGTCAAACGGCTATCAACGCTCGTGCAGCACTCGCAGACCCGAATATCAAAGTAGAGCGCAATGAAGAATTAGAAATCGGTACTGAATTTTCGTTGTTACAAGATAGGATTAATGTGGGTTTTTCTTGGTACAAACAAACGGCAACAGATTTGTTATTGAATGTTGCGACTGCGCCTTCCCAAGGGGGTTCGAGTATCAAAACCAACGTAGGGACGCTTGAAAACAAAGGTTACGAGATAACATTAGGCGTTACGCCGTTCAAAACGAATAAAATGTCGCTCAACCTTTTCGGTACTTACAGCAAAAACGACAATTTAGTAACCTCGCTTCCATTTGGTTTGACTTCGATTGCCAATCCAGCAGGTGCGCCCGTTTATCTGATACAAGGTGCGCCAGTAGGGGTTTTCTATGGTGCGTTTTACGCGAGAGACCCGAATGGCAATATTTTGAACCGTCCAATCAAAGTGAATGGCGTTGTAACGCAATTACCGCAAGTGGAACGCGGCGCGGCACAAAGTTCAACGACACCATTATTATATAATCAATACAGGGATGCGAATGGTCAACCCGTCATCACAGGCGCGAACGCGGTGACGCAACGCAAAATCATTGGGAATCCAAATCCGCGTAACATTTGGACAGCTGGTTTGAACTTCACGTATGAAAGATTGTCCGTGCGTGCGTTGTTGGATGCTGTACGAGGCGTTGAAATGTTCAACGCAGATAAACGGACGCGGAATAATGTCGGTTCGGGCTACTTGGCAGAGCAAGAATTGAAAGGAGAAATCCCTCGTGGAACCGTTCAAGCTTTGGCGACGATTGAGGAATGGCGGGTGGACGATGCTTCTTTCGTGAAATTGCGGGAAGTTTCGGTTGCTTACAACTTAGGAAAATTAATGAAAGGCGTGGAAAATCTTGAAATCATCTTATCTGGACGGAATTTATATTCTTGGGATAACTATTTTGGTTACGACCCAGAAACCAGTGCTGGAGGACAAAGTTCTGTTTTGCGCGGCATTGATTTTGGCAATGTGCCGATTCCACGTACCTATATGATCACGTTGAAAGCTGGTTTTTAAAGGAATGATAAATGATGAATTATGAATTATTTTTGTTATAATCGTTTATAAGTCAATTCGTTACAAAAAAATATTCATCACTCTTCATTTATCATTCATCATTCCAAAAAAAATATTAAAAAAATGAATTCTAAAATAAAAAACTATCTTTTGGGTACTGCCGTAGCGTTCAGCATATTGGGAACGAGTTGCAGTGTGAAAGAATATACCGATCCATCTTCTATTTCGGATAAAAATGTCATTTCGACCGTCGATGGACTCTTTGGATTGTGTAATGGCATGCAATATCGGTATTCTGTTGGTCGCCAAAGTCCGTTATATCAAGGTTTTTCATCCAGTGGTTTAACGACGTATGAATTAAAATTATTAAATTTGGGAAACACTGATGAAGCCAATTTAAGTAGTGGTTTAGCATCCGTCACGGCGGGCAATACCATTAATGCAGGGATTTGGACACAATCTTATTTGTTGTTGAACGAAGCGAATCGGTTGTTAGACAATTTGAATGTGGCGACGAATAGTAATACGAAAGCTGTCTTACAAGGTTATGGCAGCTTGTATAAAGCCTTGGCATTCGGCACATTAGCGACTTTTTTTGAAAAAATGCCAGTGACTTTGGGTAAAAATCAACCCTTCGTTACACGGAATGAAGCGTTAACACAAGCCGTTGCCTTGTTGAGTTCGGCAGAAACGGCGTTGGTTGCGGCGGTTGCAGCAAGTCCTTCGGAGGTGAACGCTGCCATTGCAAAAGTAGCAGCAGGCATAGATTTAAAAAATACTTTGATTGCCTTGCAAGCGCGTTACAATGTGATGTTGAAAGATTACCCAAAAGCATTGGCAGCAGCGAATAAAGTAGATTTAACTAAAAAATCAGCATTTAAATTCGATGCAGTGAATGTAAACCCAATTTACTTCGTTTCGTATTCCAACCGTAACGTTGTAGAGCCAACCAATAAAACATTTGGTTTGCCTGCGGGTTTGATTCCAGATACGTTGAGTGACAAGCGATTAGCATTTTATTTGAATCCTGGGGCATCTCCGACGGTGAATTTGGGTTACGGTTTTGCGCGGAATAATACATCCGATATTCCTGTATATTTGCCGGGCGAAATGCGTTTAATCAAAGCAGAATGTTTGGCACAAACGGATTTAGTGGCGGCAACGGCTGAATTAGACGGGGTTATCAAGAAAAAACCTGCGGATGATGCTTGGGGAATTGGCACGGATATGGCTGCGGGTTACACGGGTGCTGCGACGAAAGATGCGATTTTAACCGAAATTTATCGGCAACGCTGTATCGAATTGTGTAATTCAGGATTGCGATTGGAAGATAGTCGTCGGTTCAATCGTCCCGGTTCGGATCAAGCGATTGGTACACGCGAGCGCGGACGGGATTTTATGCCGTACCCGCAAACGGAACGCGATAACAACATCAATACACCTGCTGACCCCGTAAAATAACGAGCGTTCGATAAAAAACAATAAATTTAGCTCTAATT
>JBDKKX010000406.1:0-5424 GCA_039795795.1 Bacteroidota bacterium
GCCTTACGCATATTCATAGGGACATAGGACACATAGTTTTTTTTGGAACACATAGGGACATAGGACACATAGTTTTTTTGGAACACATAGGGACATAGGACACATAGTTTTTTTTTAACTTTGAGTCTCAATGGTTAACTAAATAGAAATCTATGTGTTCTATGTCCCTATGTGTTCCAAAAAAAACTATGTGTTCTATGTCCCTATGTGTTCCAAAAAAAACTATGTGTCCTATGTCCCTATGTGTTCCAAAAAAAATTAATATAATGAGCAATATCAAAAATTTACATAATAAGCATTTTGAAATATTTATCTCCGCAGCTCAAATCCAAACGCGTATTCAAGCGATGGGGCAGCAAATTGCGGCAGATTATCAAGGCAAAAAACCGCTTTTCATTGGCATTCTGAATGGTGCCTTTGTATTTGCGGCGGATTTGCTGCGCGCCTGTGAAGGTATTGAGGCGACGATTACTTTTACAAAATTATCTTCCTATAAAGGTACGACTTCCACTGGCGCAGTGACCACGTTGATAGGTTTGGATACAGCGTTGAAAAATAGACATATCATTATTATAGAAGATATTATAGATACAGGAAAAACATTAAGCGTTTTTCTTGACATCATTCGGAACGAAAAACCTGCTTCGATTGCCTTAGCGACTTGCTTGTTGAAACCGACCGCTTTGCAATATCCACTTCATATTGATTATTGTGGTTTTGAGATTCCAAATGAATTTGTGATTGGCTATGGTTTGGATTATGACGGCTTGGGGCGCGATTTTAAAGATATTTACAAAAATAAAAATATAAAATAATTTCAATTTTTTATATTTTTTACAACATGGATGTTTTTAAAAGATTATATTTGTGTTTCATAGTTTTGTTAAAACAATTTTTTCTTTTTTTCAAAAACGATGTCACAAATATTTAGTGTAAGCATTATGTTATGTGTATAAATTTATGAATCATGGTTTTATGATTATAATAAAATAGAAGACCATTCGTTTTTTATATGCCAAGACAACCTTTGTTACCACAACATTAAAATAATAACCTTTTTTTTAACCAATTATCTTTTGAAAAAGCAATGATTTAAACGAACCTTACAACTTTTCATTACGCCGCTTTTTATTCGAAATCAACAACGGCAAACCCTCCCTGAATATAAAACCCCATTAACAATCAATGATGTATTCGTGATTTTATATTTTGTAATGTATTGATTATCAAAGCATTGCAAAACATAAATCATTCATACAAGGTCGTGTAGCTAAAAATGAAAAGCTGAAAAAACAATTGATTCATTAAAATCCCGATTTTATGTTGTACCAAAAGAGACTTGTACTCCTCTTGGGCTGTGGGCTTTGTGTGCTCGGTTTGCAGGCGCAAGACCCACAATTTTCCCAATTTCATGCGGTGCGTTCGTATCTGAATCCTGCGATGGTGGGGCTTCAAAGTGGGATTTCCTTGAATGTGGCTTATCGCAATCAATGGTTTGAAATTCCGGGTGGTTTTCGGACTTTTTATGGTGCGGTTGAGGTTCAAGAACCGAATTTAAATTCCGCCTTTGGCTTGTCTATTTTCCACGATGCGGAAGGACAAGCCTCCTTAGTCACTCAACAAGTGGCATTTACATATAATTATTTTGTTTCACCTAATTTGCAAATCGGACTTGAACCCAGCGTTACACGCAAATTTTTAGATTGGAAAACGTTTGTTTTCCCCGACCAATTAGACCCTATTTTTGGGGTGACGCAAACGAGTGTTGCGGTGCCTGTGTTAGACCAAACGTATTCTTTTGATATGGGTGTCGGCGCGGCGTATCGCGGAGACCTTAAAGGCAAACAGGATGGACGGTATTTAATCGGGCTTGCGGCGCACCACCTCTGGCCCTGGCGCGAAGAATCTTTGCAAAACCTTACTGCAAAAGTGCCGACTCGGATTACGATTCATGGCGGTATCGAATTGCCTATCACGCGGCATCATGCGGGCGATGTGCGCGCTCGCCATTTGACTTGGCTGCCCAGTTTTAAATACGAATATCAAAGTCCTTTTCAAATTGTGACGCTTGGTTGTCATGTGATTTACGAAAATGCGGCTTATGTCGGCTTTTTTAACCAACATCGACACGTCATTGATGGCAAAAATACCAATGCAATGACTTTATTGATGGGTTATAAGTTTGAAATCGGCAAATCGCAAATTTTGGATATTGGTTTTAATTATGATGCCAATGGGACAGGATTGAGTTTGCGCAGTGGCGGCGTGTTTGAAATGACGATGAATGTCAATTTTCAAGCCTCGACTTTGTTTTCCCAAGGGCGTTTTGCAACGCGGAAAAATGGGCTTTTTAGTGGTTCAGGCATGAATAGTAGTGGCAGAAAACGGGTTTTGGATTGTAAAAGTTTCTTTTAGTTCCAACTTTAAATCAAAATCATAATTTTAAAAAAATGAATTTTAAGAAATATATATTTGGTTTTTGCATTCTTTTCCATTTTTTAAATGCCAGCGCGCAACGTTGTAATTTGAATACCACCTTAGATTGTGGACTCATCACTGCACAAGGTGGTATTGCAGGGGGGACTAACATTATTTTTTGCGACAGTTCTGTGGTGCCCGTTGTGAATACTTCAACGGGCGTAGTGGATTCTACCTACTTTTGTTGGGACGATGGTAAAGATACCGCAGTAGCGGGCACGAGTGGGGCGAGCCATTTTTACGCGCTCAAAGTAAGCGACCCTTGTAGCAAAACGTTTAATATTCGGATGACGGTCATACATGTCTGTACGAATCCAAATGGTTCTGTTGCAAAGAGTATTCACTATATTATTACACCGATTGTCATCAAAAAAAGACCTAAAGGTTCTTTTGGGGTTGCGGGCGATGTTTGTGTGGGTACGGCAACGGCTTTAACCAACACGAGTGCTTGTTTTCCAACGGCTTGGAAATGGATTTTTGGAGATGGAACGGTGGATAGTACCAATTATAATGCTTCTCATAGTTGGACGCAACCCGGTAATTATAATGTTAAATTAGTTTCAGTTGGTTGCGGCGGTTTGACGGATACGGTTTCTAAAACAGTGGTTGTACATGGTTTGCCCGCAGCAGGGGCGGTTACGGCTTCGGTTGGCGGCGGCAATGCCAATGGTTGTAGTCCATTAACCACCACTTTTACAAATGCTTCTCAATATGGCGATACTTACAAATGGAGTATTGTTTCGGGACCGACGGGTTGGAGTTTTAATTCGGGTTCTTCCTCGACAAGTGCTTCGCCCACCATGACGTTTACGACCACCGATTCAAGCATTTATAGATTGCGATTAACGACCACCAGTCAATTTTGTGGTGCAGCAATTTGGGATACGCTTATCAAAGTGCGCGCCCGTCCTGTGGTCAAGTTGTTAAATATTCCCGACGGTTGCAATAGTTTAACCGTTCGACCAGGTCAAATGGTGAGTTACACAGGTGGTGAGCCGTTGAGTTACGATTGGACGTTTACGAATATGGTGCCGAGTACTTCCTCCATCCGTTATCCGCCCGATTTGACTTATACTGCGTCTAATTTAGGGAACAAAATCACGGTTATCACGACGGGCGTTTGCGGTAGTGATACGGCTGCCATCACTTTTCGAGTTACGCCATCGCCAACAGGCACTTTTACGTCGGTTATCAGCCCGCCTAATAATTGCGTTCCGTCCACCGTGCAATTGCAAACCACGACTACCAATGTCACGGCTTACGATTGGCAAGTGATTTCGTCGGGCAATTTCACGTATCAAGGCGGTACGAATCGGAATAGTGCGAATCCTATTTTAGAATTGACCAATGCGGGCAGTTACCAGATTCGAGGCACTTTGAAAGGCTGTTCGGACATTGTGAAAGATACGACCATCACCCTTATCGAACCGCCTGCGGTGTTGTTGGATTCGATTCCAAACGCTTGTCTGCCTTACACGGTCAATCCGGGTGCAATTGTCCATTATTCGGCGGGTACGCCTGTGAGTTATCAGTGGGATTACACGGGGGGCAATCGAAATAGTGATAATACGCGCAATCCCGCCCCTATCACGTTCGATTCGCCCGGACAATATGGCATTAGTGCGGCGGCGACCAATATTTGTGGCACAGGACGGGATACGATTTCGTTCCGAGTGGATTCTTTACCCGAAGTTGCGGCAACTTTGTTGCCTGATAATGTGGTGTATTGTTTGCCTGCCATTGTCACCCTTAATAATGAATTAAAATATGTGTATAAACATCAATGGCGCGTAACAGGTTCTGGACGTTGGCGTTTTTTGAATGGTGCGACGGCTATTAGCCCAAATCCTGCGATTGAATTTTTGGACGAAGGCAATTATACGATTCAATTGGAAGGGACGGGCTGTATTACGGATTCTTGGACGCGCACGATTCGCGTTAAAGCGGCACCAGTGGTTGCCTTAGACCCGATTGCGAATGCTTGTCAATCGCAAAGTGTTGATTTAACGAATCTTGTACATTATTCGGGCGGTACGCCGACGGCGTATCGATGGGATTTCAAGGGCAGAAATCCAGATTCCATTTCGACTGTACCGCATCCACCGATTTTGAATTACAATCCCGGACAATATAGTGTCATCGTCCGAACGACGAATGAATGTGGTGTTTCATCCGATACTTCTAAATTTGTTGTTACGCCTGCTCCTGTGATTGGGGCGGTTGCGGTGTATGGGAAACCGAATGGTTGTGTTCCATTAAACATTGATTTACAAAGCAATACGCAAAATGCGCAAACGTATCAATGGTCTGTTTTGAACGGGACAAGTGGGATTGATTATACGTTTGAAGCGGGTACGAATGTCAATACTCAAAATGCAAATTTGCGTTTTCCGAATGCAGGTTCGTATCAAGTGCGTTTGAATGTAATCGGTTGTCGCAGTGGGCAATGGGATACGACTTTCGTTTTGCAAACCGAACCCATCGTGCGTTTGGCAACCATTCCGACGCAATGTGCGCCGCAAACGGTTGTGCCGAGTGCGTTAGTGAGTTACACGGGCGGTCTGCCGACCCATTATTCATGGACTTATGCGGGCGCAAACCGAAATACGGATACCGTGCGCGCCCCGAATGCGTTGATTTTCAATCGAATCGGTTTAGATAGCATTACCGTTAGCGCGTCGAATGTGTGCGGCGTTGCAACGGAAAAAATTGATTTTATTTTGAAAGGCGGTGCCCAACCCATCATTGCGATTTCGGCAAGCGATACCAATTTGTGTAGTCCTGTGCAATTGACCTTGCGCAGTGATAGCTCAATTGCGGTCACTGCCTATCGGTGGACGGCGGTAGGGGCAACGTTTTTAAATGGAACGAATGTCAATAGCCCTAATCCCGTCTTGCGGTATGATGTGGCGGGTACGTATCGAATTGGATTACAAGCAGATGGTT
>JBDKKX010000407.1:0-5402 GCA_039795795.1 Bacteroidota bacterium
CACAGATTGAACAGATTCAACGAGATTTCACAGATTTTTTTGGATTTTAAGCATTGAAAATCCAAAAAAATCTGTGAAATCTCGTTGAATCTGTTCAATCTGTGAAGAAAAGCCTTTTTGTCACGTACTAAGCAATTTTTTGGAAGATTAATATTGTTCATAACCATTTTAAGCAGGAAATTCCACATAATTGCGCGGCGTTTCGTACAAACGCACTTGCAAATCAAACTTTTTATCCAAGTGGCGGCGCAAAATTTGCCAAATCACATAACAAATATGTTCTGCCGTCGGGTTCAACGCTTTAAATTCGGGGACATCTAAGTTTAAATTTTGATGGTCAAAGCGTTGGACGACCTCTTTTTCAATTAAATGGTTCAAAATTTTAAGGTCGATGACGTAACCTGTGACAGGGTCAATATTTCCAATTACTTTTACTTCTAATTCGTAGTTATGCCCGTGAAAATTAGGATTATTACAAAGACCAAATAATTGACGATTCTCTACATCCGACAATTGCGGATTGTGCAACCGATGCGCAGCATTAAAATGAGCTTTGCGGAAAACAGCGATTTTCATAGTAAATTTTTTTAGTCGTTTCTATATTGTTATGAATTTTAAAATATTTCATTCTATTATCATAAAATATTTGCATTTTTCGCAAAAAAAGAAGCACTTTTGCAAGAAGATTGCTTTCAACTAAAACCAATTAACCGCCAAATTGTTTTTGACGACTTTATGCAAAGTCGTCAAAATTGTCATTTTTCCACCTCACTCATTTACTACACAACCTCCGTCATGGGCGAATCTAAGGTTAAACACGTTAAGGATAAAAAACAAATGCAACATTTTGTGGGACAACTCCTGCGTGATGTACAGGCATTGGAGTACATGCTCGAACACGATTGGTTCGAGGACGATATTGTGCGCATTGGCGCGGAACAGGAAATGTGCATCGTCGATGCCAAATCTTTTAAACCTGTTCCCTGTAATGTGCAAGTTTTGGAGCAAATGACCGATTGGAATTGGGTCGGCACCGAACTTGCTCGGTTTAATTTGGAAACCAATATGACTCCTTTGGAGTTTACGGGGGATTGTCTGAGGCAGATGGAAGCGGAAAATAATTTCTTTTTGAACAAAATTAGGGAGAAATTGCGTCCTTTTAATGCTGAAATCTTATTAACAGGCATTTTACCGACGCTTCGTAAATTTGATTTGGAAGACCATAACCTTACTCCGAATGCCCGTTATGCTGCGTTGATGGCTTCCATCAATGAACAACGGATGTCGGGTGCGTATGAATTGCGTCTTTCGGGGATTGATGAAATCAATATTCAGCATCAAACCGCGCTTTTGGAGGCTTGTAACACCAGTTTTCAGGTGCATTTGCAGGTTACGCCCCGCAATTTTGTCAAAATGTATAATATTGCTCAGATGCTCGCGGCACCGATGGTTTCGATTGCTGCCAATTCGCCCATCGTTTTTGGCAAGCGGCTTTGGCATGAAACCCGTATCGCGCTTTTCCAACAGTCTTTGGATACGCGCAAAACCTACGACCATATGCGCGAACGCAGTCCCCGCGTCAATTTTGGCAACAATTGGTTGCGCAATTCGGTCGTGGAGATTCATAAAGAGGATATTGCCCGGTTTCGCGTATTGCTCGGCGACCATGTCACAGAAAATTCTTTGGAAACCATCGCCAATGGTAAAGTGCCGAAATTACGGGCTTTGCAAATTCATAATTCTACAATATATCGTTGGAATCGACCTTGTTATGGCATCAGTCCGAATGGAAAACCGCATTTGCGGATTGAAAATCGGGTATTGCCTGCGGGACCGACGGTATTGGACGCGACGGCTAATGCGGCGTTTTGGGTAGGCTTGATGGAAGGGGTTGCCAAACATTATGACGACGTTACCAAACATTTTTCCTTTGAAGATGTGCGCGACAATTTCGATAAAGCGGCTAAATTTGGCATTGATACCCAATATACTTGGATGAAAGACCGTAAAATCTCGGTAACGGACTTAGTTTTACAGGAATTATTGCCTTTGGCAGAGGACGGTTTGAAAAGTCGGAAGATTCCATCGGAAGATATTGACCGTTATTTGAGTCCGATTGCGGAACGTGCCAAAAAACATACGAACGGGGCGCGATGGCAATTGCGGGCTTTTACGGATTTGAAAAAACAAGTGACGACGGATGAAGCGGTGGCAGTGATGTCTGCCGCCATGTTTAAAAATCAACGAGCAGAAATTCCTGTTCATCTTTGGGAAATGCCTCAATTATCGGATTTGAAAAGTTACGAACCAGGTAAATTGACCGTCGAAGAGTGTATGGATACCGACCTTTTCACGGTGCAAAAGGATGATATTATTGATTTAGTCGCGCATTTGATGGATTGGCGCAAAGTTCGATACCTCCCGGTCGAGAATTCGGAAGGCGAATTGGTCGGTTTGGTGACTTCGCGGTTGCTGCTGCGGCATTATGCGAATAAGCATGAAGGGCGGAAACCGCAGACCGTGAAGGATATTATGATTCAAGACCCGATGACGATTACGCAAGAGTTTCGTTTGTTGGACGCGATGCAGATCATGCGGCGTGAAAACATTGGGTGTTTGCCCGTCGTCAAAGGCAAAGAATTGATTGGTTTGATTTCCGAAATGACCGTTTTGCGCTTGTCGGTGCGGTTGTTGGAACGGTTGGAGTAATGAACTTATGATTTAAAATATCTATTAACGTGAATTCGACCGTTTTTCCCGCAAATTTCGCAGATTGCTTCGCAGCTTTTTTGTTTTTCCATTAGAAATCTGCGGGAAAACTTCTAAAAAAAACGATAAATTTGCCGCGTTCGACGAATCATTCAAAAAAGAACCTTATTTGTGCAATGTTTAAAAAAACAAATATTTTATTTTTAAGTCTCGTAACTTGTTTATTCATAACGAGTTGCAAACCAGACGAACCTAAAAATAAAAAGGGCAAAGCGGTTGAAAAACAGGTCACTCCTGAAAAATCAACGCCATCGACTGCGCCGCCACTCCACAAACCCACTGAAACAGGCGAAAAAAACAATCCAACTTTGCCTGTTCCGCCGCGTGCAAGTGCGAATCCGCCCTCAGCACCCGTGAAAATCTCGGCAAAACCCGATTATGATACGCAACAATGGTCGGAAATCGTTCGGTTAGACTCGTCTGTGCAAATTGATATTCGGTACGCGACGGATAGCAATTTTGTCAAACAAAAAATGTATGATTGTGGGCGTTGTTTTTTGCGTCCCGAAGCAGCAACGGCGATTGCAAAAGCACATCAAATCTTGAAAAAACAAGGTTATGGCGGCTTGAAAATGTTTGATTGCTATCGTCCGCGCCCATTTCAACAGCGACTTTGGGATAAAGTGCCCGATGACCGATTCGTTACGCCGCCTGCAAAAGGGTCGCAACACAGTCGCGGGGCGGCGGTGGATTTGACGATTGTGGATAAAAATGGGCAGGAATTGGATATGGGTACGCCTTATGATTTTTTTGGAAAAGAAGGTTTTCCCGATTACAAACCCGTCAAAAAAGAGGAGCAGGAGCATTGGGCGAAGTACAAAGTGCGTGAAAATCGAGATTTATTGCGCGCAACGATGGATTCGGTGGGCTTCAAACCGATTCGGACGGAATGGTGGCATTTCGATTGGAAAAATAAAGGTTCGGGTGCGGTGCTTTCCGATTGGGTTTGGAAATGCCCAGAATAAATGGAGTTTGGAAGGAAGGTAGCGTGAATGGGAACGCGGAGGACGCGGATGGACGGGTTTACACGGATTTTTTTTGAATTTATGCTGGATTTTCAGCATGAATTCAAAAAAAATCCGTGTAAATCGGGATGTTTCATTAAGTGCGAAAAGTAGGTTACACTTTGGGATACATTAGGATACGAATGGATGTACGGATTTTACAGATTTCACCGATTCGTACGGATTTTTTTTATTTTTTTGCTGGAAACAAAGCATTGGGGTTCAAAAAAAATCCGTACCCATCGGTGAAATCTGTAAAATCCGTACATCCATTCGTATCACAATGTATCCCAAAATGGAACCTAAAAATGAAACATCCCTCTTATTTCCTTTCTTCTGAATTCCATTTATTTTTTTGAATTAGCGATTTTCACCATAAAATACGTCTCGAAAAAAACAAAAACAAAATATTCTATCAAAAAAGGCACGACAAAATATTTTGAAACTGGGTGCATTTTTTTCCAGAAAAGGATGATTAACATCATGGAAATAATTAATTTAGTCACCGTGAAAAACATGCCTAATTGACTGAAAATGAATCGATTAGGACTATTGACGGCTTGGGTACCCAGATGATACATCAGCATACTGAGGGGCACGAAAAACCCGACTGCCCACCAAACGAATTGTTGTTCATTGGCTTGTAAACCCGCCTTTACACCTGCGTAATGTGCGATAATAGTAGCAGCAATCGTGGTTGCGGATAACAACGTGTAGAAACGAAATATATTCACGAGTTTTAATGTGATGTTGAATGTGGATGGATACAATTATGTTGACGCATTTTTGAATTCGGATGCAATGGATTGCAAGGATGAAAATTTGTGTTTTTCGACGAAAACACGAATTTTCATCCTTGCATCCATTGCATCCGAATTCAGACCTTTGTTACAGCGCGATACACCATATATAAGCTCCCAAAAATGGACAATAAAGCTCCAATAATGGAGCAATAAGGTTTTGAATTGCCCATTCGAGCGTCCAACCAATGCCCTGCATACGTCCCAAGTCCAATCATAATCGCCATGCGGAAACCCACATCCGCCATGCCCACCAAATTAGAACCTTGGGTCACTTGTTTTTGAGGTTTTGGGTCATCCATTTGTGGCTTTTTTTCCATAAGTTGGTGACAAGATTTGAAGTGGTTTGGAAATATCAATCGCTTCAATGGCTTCATCCATCTGGCAAGTGACGTTGAAAATGGCTCCTGGTTGAACCAAAAGTTTCGTCGTGCGGACATCGCCGACGACTTCTGCGGTCTCTTTGACACTTAACAATTCACTTACAAGGAGTTTGCCCGTGAATTTGCCTTCAATGACCGCATTCGTGCAGCGCACTTCGCCGTCAATCAGCCCCGACGGACCAATAATGACTTTCGCCGCACATACTAAAATGCCTTTAATAATCCCGTCCACTCGAATATCGTTTTCAGCGACGACGGAGCCTTCCACCAACGTCCCTTTCACTAAACTATTCAAGGCATTGGGGTCGCTTCCTGGGAGCGTCGGTTTGCCGACAGCGACCATTGGTTTTTCTTCAGGTGTATTTTTCTTGCTTCCGAACATTGAAAGGAGTATTTTTTTTAGAAAATTCATTATGGCGCGCCCACAGAATGGGCTTTAAAAGATT
>JBDKKX010000408.1:0-5399 GCA_039795795.1 Bacteroidota bacterium
CAACAAGACGACTGGGTAGATTTTATTCCGCTTTTCTATCAGCATGCGACCTATGAAAATCGAAAGGATCGAACCAATTTTGAAAATTTTACAAATTACATAAATTAAGCCTTACGCATATTTATGTCTCTATGTGTTCCATTATTGTACAATGACTGTTTTTTTGCTGGCGGAATAAGCACTAAAATAACCTAATGCACCGCCGTCAATATTATTGACTGGATTCGCAGGAGTAGAACCGCCTCCAGGACCGTTTCCTGCACTTTGATTCAGCGAATAAAAATAATCATATACAGGTTTGTCAATATTTCTCATTTCAACTGTCAACGTGTCATTCCTTTTTATTTCCAAATCACGACTAAATGCGGGACGCTGATTGGGAAACCCATTATTCACATTATCATTAAAGACAATAAAATTTTTATCTTCCTTTCCATTCAGCGTTTGTACGAAACGATAACAATTTCCAAAAGTAGGCGGGTCTATATAGTTTGGAATCGCAACAAAACGCGCTATCGTATCTTGTCCAGGTCTCGGGTTTGGAATCAACCGAATGCCTTGCAAAGGCACTAATACAGGCATCGTACTGACAGCAGTATAAATTTTGCCTGCAATATTCACGATTAAAGTGTATTTTCTGCCCGCAATGCCCAACAAATTACGCGTTTTATAGATACCAGCCGATGTTTCGGTCAAGGTTTCGCTCCGTCCTGCATTATCCGAAATCATTACAGTTGCCCCTTGAACCGCAGGATAATTATTCGCATCGCTAAAATTCACCGTTTTGCTAACCTTCACCGTGTGAATGCCCGTTTGGTCATTGATTTCGCCTTCGATGACGACCTGTGAAGCGGTCAAATTAAGGTCTATATCAATCACTTTTTGGCAAGAACTCAATAATGTCAAAAAAAATATTGAAAATAATATATTTTTCATTGATAAAATTTGGATTATTAATTTTTTACAAATTAAAATTTAAAATTATAAGTAACACTCGGCACCAATTTGAAAAGAGCCGTTTGAACGGCTTGAGTGCGAGTAGGGTCGTTCGGATTATCTTCAAAAGTAATCGTATAAGCATTTTCACGCGCATAAGCATTGTAAACCCCAAAATTCCAAGAACTTTGATAACGACCGAACCGCTTTTTTTCATACGTCGCGCCTAAATCCAATCGATGATAAGCAGGCATTCGATACCCATTGCGTTCCGTATAGTAATAAATCGTTTTGCCGTTAATACTGTATTTTCCACTCGGAAAGGTCACCGCACTGCCCGTATAATACACCCAATTCGCGGATAAAGACCAATTTGGAGAAAGTTGATACATGCCCACAATCGAAATATCATGGGTTCTATCTTGTTTGGCGGCATACCAATTGCCATTACTAATCCCATTAATTTGTCGTTCGGTGCGCGAAAGGGTGTAACTCAACCAACCTGTAAATCGACCCGTTTTCTTTTTAAGGTACAATTCCAAGCCATAAGCGCGCCCTTTGCCAAATAATAATTCGCTTTCCACATCTGTAGCAGCATTAATATCGGCACCATTTTTATAATCCACTTGATTTTGCATGCTTTTGTAATACGTTTCCACACTGAATTCAAACGCATTGTCTGCAAAATTTCTAAAATAACCCAAACCAATTTGGTCACTGATTTCTGGTTTGATGTTATAACTATTCCCAATCCATTGGTCGGTCGGACTGGTACTGGTGGAGTTACTTAACAAATGTAAATTTTGAGTATTGCGGCTATATCCAATTTTAATACTACTGTAACCCGTTAATTTGTAACTCATTGATAATCGCGGTTCTATATTAATATATGTTTTACCCCAATTTCCTTTCGCCAAAACAACACTATCGGATTTCACCCCATTTTGATAAAGATTATAGGTATCGCCCCCCAAAATGCTATACGAAGATAGCCTTAAACCATAATCCAAATTTAAATTAGCATTAATCGAATAAGTATTATTGGCATAAATAGCATTTTCCAACGCATATCGACTAATTTGGGGTTGTCCGCCAGCACTATCCGTTTTAAAACGGCTTGGCGTAAGCGTGTGGTGAATGCTATTGAAACCAAAACGCCATGAATTCTCAGTATTGGGAAAATATTGAAACTCTTGTTTTAAATTCCAATCTTGGATTTGCGAATTGATTGTAAAACCTGTGCCACCTGCATTCACTTTGATATTAAAATTATAATCACTGTAAATGACAGATGTATTAGAAAATAATTTAGGGTTTAAAATGCTGTTCCAGCGCAAAGTGCCCGTTTTATTGCCCCAATCAATGCCAAAATTATTGCCCAAACCCAAATTATCTCGTCCAAAATAGCCCGATACGAAAACACGATTTTTGTCATCAATGCGATAGTTAGCTTTGGCGTTGAAATCATAAAAATACAACCGATTGTCTTTGAATTTATCCGATAGTTTTAAAAAAACGTCCGCATAAGTGCGCCTTGCCGTTATTAAAAACGATGATTTCTCCTTTTGAATCGGTCCTTCAACACTTGCACGACTACTAATCACTCCAATCCCGCCTTTTACTTGATACGCCTTGTCATTGCCTTCATTCATTTTTACGTCCAAAACAGAGGATAATCGCCCCCCATATTGTGCAGGACTATTGCCTTTAATCAACGTTACATCCTTGATAGCGTCGCTATTAAAGGTGCTAAAAAATCCTAATAAATGAGAAGCATTATAAACAGGGGCTTCATCCAACAAAATTAAATTTTGGTCAGCAGAGCCGCCTCGTACATAAAAACCCGAACTCCCTTCGCCCGCCGATTTCACGCCAGGCAGTAATTGCAACGTTTTCAAAACATCTTTTTCACCAAAAAGAACTGGAATCTTAGCAATTTCTGCAACATCCAATTTCTCAACCCCCATTTGAGCTTTCGTTACATTTTCATCTTGTTTGCGGGCAGCAACCACCACTTCTTGCAATTCCGTACCATTGGACAAATTAATGTCTAATTTAAGATTTTTATCCAAAACGATTTTATGGCTCGTAGGTTGATAACCAATAAAAGATGTTTTTAAGGTATAACTACCGCTTTTTAAAGTCAATGAGTAAAATCCATACTCATTACAGGTAATACCGATGCCCGCCAACTCTTGTACGACGATGCTTGCTCCAATCAATTCTTCCCCAGTTTTGGCATCTCGAATCGTGCCGCTGACCGTAAAGTTCTGAGCCTTCAAATCCGTCATGCTGACCCATAATAAAAGTCCTAAAATGATTTTTTTTAACATATTTTAATTTAAATTTTGATTCATCATTGCTTTCGCGGCGCAAAGTTGGCTTAATAATTACAATTTAAACCATCATTTAATTTAAACGGGTTTCGTTTTACATGAATGGCGTTTGCATAAAATTTAAAATGGTTCGCATCAAAAACCAATAACTTTGCCGCATCTTTCCATCAAAAACGGTTATTAATAATGGCTACTTGGATGACTTATGAAAATATATGGGCAAGAAATATGCTATTTTCCACCTTTTTGTTTAGTTTTTTGTTTACACAAACCAAACTATCCCCTACATTCCCTGGTCTGCCTGTACCAAAAGATATCGAACTTATAACGATGTTTACACTGACTTATAGTGTTATTTTTTCACACAATCATTTTAATATTAGAATCAATGTATTTCGTAAAAGATATATGCTTTCTGCTTGCATATCAATATTTTATGCTTTATTTTTTGGATTCATATCAAAGCTCATAAACAACCGCTTAGGCATCGCATCGCCCTATATCGCCGAAGTTTTATCCACTGTTTTTATTCTTTTTATTGGCACTTGCATTTACTTATGTCATCAGTGGGTGCTGCAAAATGTAGTACAAACCAAGCTAAAACTGTTGCATCGAGAAGCAGAATTGACATTTTTAAAACAACAATTGAGTCCTCATTTTTTACTCAATGCTATCAATAATTTGTACGGTACTGCGTTAGCATCTCCAGAAATCATTACGGATAAAATCTTAGAATTATCGGATTTATTGCGTTATCAGATAGAGGCAACCACCAAAGAAACCGTTTGTGTAACCGATGAGATGGATTTTATAGAAAATTACATCAATTATACCAACTATAAAACCAATGATTTACAGATTACAAATTTTGTAGAAGGGGATGAGCAACCATTTAGATTGCCCCCTTTACTGTTTTTACCGTTGATTGAAAACGCTATCAAATATTCAGCAGAAACGGAAAATCCACTTATTGAGATGATTTGGCGTTTTGAATCCGAAAATTTGATTTTTTGCATTCAAAACAGTTATTTATCGCAAGGTTCTGCAACAAAAGGAACCAAAATCGGCTTAGAAAACCTTAAAAAACGCCTTCAAATTTTGAATATCAAACATGCGTTATCGATAGATACGAATACTTTAAATATTTACAAAATTGAATTAAAATTATGGGAACTCCGTACAAATGTTTAATTGTAGATGATGAAAAACCAGCCCATTTGGTTATCAAATCGCATATTTCGCATTGTGAAGATTTGGAATTTGTTGCCAGTGCATACAATGGCAAAGAAGCCCTTAACTTATTGATAAACAATGCTTTTGACTTTGTTTTTTTAGATATTGAGATGCCATTAATCAATGGAATGGAATTGTTACAAACCCTTCCTAAACGCCCTGCAACGATTATTACAACGGCGTATAGTACATTTGCCTTTGAAGCGTATCAACAAGATGCTGTTGATTATTTGTTGAAACCGATTTCCTTTCCGCGTTTTTTGAAAGCAATTGAGAAGGCAAAATATTTTTGGAAATCGAATCAACCCCATAGAAATGTCCAAAATTCAATCTTGTTGCGCATCAACGGCGAAGTTAAAGCGATTGATTTAAAACAAATTATTTATTTTCAGAGTATTGGAAATTATCTCAAAGTGTATTTGAATGGAAACCTAAAATCCATTGTCGTTTATGAGACATTAAAGCATATTTTAGATATGACCCCTTCAGATAGGTTTATTCAAACGCACAAATCTTACATTGCAAACATAGATTATATTGAAAGCATTAACAAAGAGGTTGTTCTTTTGAAAAGCGATGTGACTATTCCGTTAGGTAGAAAATACGAATTGATGGTGCAGCAAATTACGGGTTTAACGTGAATTGAAGCATCATGAAAAATACATTTTCGTGCTGATGATAGTCGAATTCCCCCCTAATTGTTCATAAAAATGAGCTAATTCATGTAATTGTTTTGTTTTTATCACTAATAAGTTCAATTTCATATTTAGGTTTGATTTTTTTAACTTACGTTGTGTGGTACGTTGGAATTGGGATTAAATTGGATTTTTTTGGGATTAAATAGGATTGATTTTTAAGATAAACTACAGTAAATCCTAAAAAATCTTAAAAATC
>JBDKKX010000409.1:0-5399 GCA_039795795.1 Bacteroidota bacterium
AAAATCAAAATTTTTTTGATTTGCACCTCCGATAAAGCAGTGGCACTATTGCACAGTAAATTAAAAAAGTATACCTTTGTCACGGCGAAGTTTTAGATAAATGGATTTGTTTCGTACCCAACCCATTGCTAATTCTTCGCCAATTTTTTTGCCCCTAATCATATTATTTTTTTTTAAACTCAGTAGAATAATACGCTCACATAACAATTAAAATAATATAATAGTTCCTTATTTGTTTTATTTTGTAGAAAATATTGATTATGAATTATCAATTAAATTTAAAAAAACAACAAACAAAGATTTAAAAGTTAAAAAATGTTAAAATAGTCTTTTTTTAACGCTTTTTAACACTCAATATTTAGGTTATATTTAACGCAGACAAGCATAAGGTGAATATAACAATTAAATTACCTTTGCCTTGAAAACGCGCTGAAAGAACAGACATTACGAATTGCAAATACTTGTAGAACCTTTTTTGTGTAGCGAAAATCCCTTTTAAAATAGACTGCCCTTGGAAGAAAGTAGTAGGGGATAATATTTTATGCAAATTGTGTCATAATTTAAAACAAAATAATCGTGAAATTATTTTGTAATGGCTGTGCTATGCTTATATTAAAAAAAATTTCAAAAAAAATAGGCTGATGCAATGACAATTTAAAGCGGTTGAACACCAATGAAGTAATTGGTAATGTTCACCAAAAATATCACACAATTTTGTATATTTAAATACCTATTAAAAAATGAGAGCTGACAATTTTTCGGAATCCATCGTGCGCTATCTTGAAAAAGACATGAATAGCGGAGAACAATTTGCATTTGAACAATTATTACAATCCGACCCCGATTTGAATCAAACTTTTTTAAAACAAAAGCAGATTTGGAAAAAGTTGGAAGATTTGCGTAAACAACAACGCCAAAAAAGACTTGCTGCAAAACAATCGCCTAAAGAAAGCAAAATCGTTTCCTTTTTCAAAGCAAATCGGAATTTCGCAGCAGCAGCTTGTTTAATAGCCGTTGCAATGATACCAATATTTCAGAAGTGGGAACTTAAAGGTTTGGTTTCCTTTGGGAATCCACATTCACAAACTTCCAAGCAATCCATTGAATCTTGGAATTATTCTGAATATATAGGTGGAAAAACAGAATTAGAGCAGTATCTAAAAACAAACTTGCAATATCCGAAAGCTGCCCGCGAACAAGGCATTCAAGGAGTCGTTATTGTTGAGTTTTTGGTCAATACAGATGGTACGATACAAGATGCAAAAATTGGAAAAGGAATTGGCGGCGGATGTGACGAGGAAGCGATTCGATTAGTACAAAATATGCCGCATTGGAAAGCAGGTCATCAGAAATTACCTTATATGGTGGCTGTGAAATTTGAAATAAAGTGATTTTTAGTATAAAGTATTCATTCTCAATAGCGTGTAAATAGTTTAAATTATCATTAAAAAAAACAAATGTTCTATGTATTCATTATATTCATTGCTTTATATTTCATTGACATTGGTAGCATTGCTGCCATATGCTAAAAGCTTTGGGATCATTAGACGACCTACATTTTACAAACTTTACAACAGTAGTAGCTGGGATTCCAAATCTATTTCAGGCTTGTGTTTATTAGGAATATTGTTTTTATATACAATACAAACAGGCAGTATAGACAGGTTAATATCCAAAGAAACTCAACCGATATATGAGGATGTAAATAATTATTCACAACAATTGTTTTTAAATGATAGTACTAAAATAGCCTTTATAACAGCACAATCTCTTGTGGAAAGTATCGGCGCACGATTAGTCGATTCTGTAAACAAACATGCAATGCCAGTACCGCTTCGGTTTAAGTTTAAAGTAAGTACTGATAAGGTAGTTTTGAATGCTTATTCCGATGGATATGGAGCTATTTACATGACTTTTGGACTTTTAGAGTTGCTTAAAAACCAAAAAGAGGGATATAATTATTATGATTTAGTAGCAGCTGCATTAAGCCATGAATTAGCGCATGTTGTGGATAGAGCTTATTATGATATTGAGCATTCTGGCAATGTGCCACCACCTCGTCGTACAAACATAATCGTTCCTAATTTGCCTGCTTACATTAAAAGATCTGATTTAGAATATTTTGCGGATAGTGCAAGTACTTGTTACATGAAGCAAACAGGTTTTAATCCAACTGGAATGATTGGCTTACTAAAAATTTTAGAAAGTGTAGAAGGCGAAGCATTACAAGAAACAACGCATCCCTTTCTTAGGAAACGGATACAACGACTGATGAATCGTACTTCAAAAGCGGTTGTAAAATAGATAAACCGACAAGAAGCGATTCATTGAAAAATACTTTTCTGAAGCGATAATAATTTCTTGAAAAAAAAATATTATTTGAATGACATTTTGAACAAAACGAACATCTATTAAGCAAAAGCAGATGAGGTTCAGCAAGTGCTTTTATGAATGTTTTGTATAAATCCAAGAAAACAATAAAATGAAAATCCTTTTTTTTAATCAGTACCGAAGTGGTATCATGCTTTACGAGGCATTGAAACTGAAAAAAACATCGGCGGTTGAATATTTATTGAAGCAAACACGCATTCAAGGTAAAATACATCAAAGATGTTATGCAGCAGGGATTGCCTCCTTTCAAGAGGATGTGGTTCAAGAGACTGGAATGCGCGTTTGTGAGGCAATTCGATTGGAACGTTATCGCTATGAGACGCACCAAACGCATCCTGTTTCTTTTGCAATCAGTGTTGCGGGAAATGTTATCCGTGAGTACGTCCGAAAGGAAAATAAAAATAAAAAAATTAATGATATGATACCTCCCGAACAAAATCAAGATTGGCTCAACAAAGTGAAATATGCGATTTCACAAGTGTCCAATTCAAAATACCGTCAAATCTTGGAATTAAGGATTTTAGAGGGTTATGAATATGAAGAAATCATTCAAGAACGCTTGATAGAAGGTGTTCATGGTACGTTACGCAATTTATATTGCAAGGCGAAAGCGGAATTGATTTCCATTATTCGGAACTTATTTGATTTAGATTTTTCAGATGATTTGGAGCTGATGTAACGCTATTTTTAGCTTCAAAACATTGCAAAAACAAATTTTAAATCACAAAATAAAGTTGCTTGGAAAAACAAAACTTTGAATGAATTAAAAATACGATGACAAAATCAACCTTCAAAACACTTACAATTATAAACCATTTGAAAATCTTTGTATTGATGCAGTTTTAAAATAATTTTTATTAAAAAAGAGACTTTACGAAAGTTGCGCACGAATATTAAATGAGAACATATTCTAAAATTTTTTTTTCGTTCAACCTGTTCACGTTTTTATAATTGTTCGTTTTTAGGTGAGAGTAATTTAACTGACGATGACAAAATCATTTTTAATTTTCCCAAACAAGTTAAAATGCTTCATTTATAAGTAGAAGCAAGTAACATTCTTTTCGATTGAAAATTAAATAAAATTTTTTTCCAAAAACTGATTACAAAAGGATTGAATTCTTCATTTATAAGTAGAAGTAAGCAGCATTGATTTTAAAAATTAAATGAAAACTTTAAAAAAACAATGAAAAGGAGCAAACAATCCACAAAACCAATTTTTTAAATAATTTAAAAATTGATTTCTTAATCTCTGTAAAATATTGACCTGCAATATTTTGTAAAGCCAATGTTTTGCCCTAATTAAAAATGAAGACAATGAAAACAAGCATTATGATTTTATGGAGTAGCTTTTTATCGACAACAATGATTGCTCAATCTTTAACGAACAATTGGGTCATTTACACGCCGAAAACAAACAGCAAAGCATCCATTCAAGAATGGACAACGTCCGTAGAGCGCAAAGAAAACGTTTCGACTCAATTGCTTTTTATTCCTTACGGCAATAGCACTTTACTCGCTGCTTATCCCGATAAAGGCTTGCGTCGCACCGTCAAAGGAACTATTATTGGCAATTCCGAAACAATTTGGAAGCCTTTGCAAATGATTCTAACGACGAGCAATCAACAAACCACGATTATGGAACCATGTAAAATATTGTTTCCAAAAAAGAAAAGGAATGGAATGGCTCAATCATTAGATGATTACATTGAATTAACATTGCCGAATCATGATTAAATAAAAATTTTCAAAACACTTTATGCTTTTAAAAATTAAAAAATATTATAACAAGAAACAAATATTTAAAAATGAAAAAAGTATTTTATAGCCTTTTATTGGTCGTTGCTGTTGCAAATGCACAAGCCCAAAAAGGAGATGCGGATTTACGCCAATATTTTAAAGCGATTGGCTTGGACAAACAAATGGAAAGATCTGTTGAAAGAGAAATTGAAGCCGTCCGAGAAACTTATCTTCAAGATGCAATCCCTGCAACTCGATTAGATAGTGTTGCTAATGCAATTCGTCAGAGTTACAGTTTGTTGGAAAATGAAATGATAGCATTGCACAAAAAAGAATTTACTGCCAAAGAGATTAAAACATTGACTCAATTTTACGAATCACCTGTGGGACAAAAAAAATTGCGTTTAGAGGGAGCCTTGAAAGAACAAACGTATCAAACGGAGCTTGCTTGGATGGAAAAAATGGAGGAAAATGCTTGTATGGCGTTGACAGGAATGACGTTGGAAGAAAAAAGATTATTGGATTTGGATAATGAAAGGTTCCATCGCAGTCTTCTGGAAGCTCAAGATTCGATAACGATGGCTAACATAGCAATTCGACTTGATACGCTCTTAAAACATTATCAAGAAAAACCTTCTAATGTCTTTTTAAAAACGCGATTGGCAAATCAATACAATCATTTTGCATGGTATCAATTGATGAACGGACAATATGCAAAGGCTGAAAAAAATCTTCAATTAGGCGTGCAAATAGATTCGACCAATTTATATTTATACACGAATTTGCCTTTGGCTGCCCTTTTGCAAGGCAATTATGAGCAAGCAAAAGCAATGTATTTAGCATTTAAAGAGAAACCTTATGGTTTGAATGGTGCTGCTTTATACAAAGATGTTTTTCTGAAAGATTTGCGTCGATTTCAAACGGCAGGCATTATTCCGACAGAACGGCTTGCAGACGTAGAAAATATAAAAGCCTTGTTAAGTGAAGGATTCGTAAATAGTAAAGCAGTAAAGCCTCCAAAAAATTGATGGAATCCTTTTTAGATTTTGTAAAAGGCAATTGGACAAATATAGAAGATTCTAAGCATTTTTGTTTTTAACCTTTGTCAAAGATGAATGTGTTTAAGAAGTTTTGTTGTTAACATTTATTCTACTGAGTTGGTAAATAATTAATGCGTAATTGCTTTAAAAATAAGAAATTAAGTAGTATAAATTCTGTAATCGTATCCCACAAGTCACAGAAGGTCTCAAAGGTTCTAATTTTCGCAAGAA
>JBDKKX010000410.1:0-5370 GCA_039795795.1 Bacteroidota bacterium
CATTTAATCCCAAAAAAATCCCATTTAATCCGAATTCAATAGCTCGCAACCAATATCCGTAATTCAGTCAAATAAAATTGTTTAACAGGTTCGCGCAAAGTAAGATTGGTCTGTGTACAAAACCGATGTGCCGTTAAAAAATGGACTTGCAATCGATTCCAATCCTGTTCCGTAGTCAAAACGCCCAACGATTTCAATTCTTCAAACAAGGTTTGCCCAATCGGATAGAAATCATTCCGACCCAAATAATCCAAATCGGCATCGCAAAGAATCGCTTCTAAACGCGTTTGCGGCGATTGTGGAATTTTAGTCGCCATAATCATCCCACAAATGATTTCAATCTCCCCGTTTTGATAATCAAATTGGGGCAAAAAAGTACGTGCAATTTCGCAACCCTGCCGTTCATGTTCGCGGACGCTGCGGGTGAAACCTGCGTCGTGAAACAAGGCAGCCGTTTTCAACAACAAGGTATCGCGCCGCCCGACGCGCTCCGCAGTGCATAATGCCCGCGTCGCTGCCAACACATCTAAGGTGTGATGAATACCATGATACGTTAAATTGGATGATAATTTTGTTTTTAACTCATTGATTATGAAGGTTTTAGCTGCTTGATATTGCATAGTCTTGCGGGTTAAAAATGATATTAATTAAAACAATGCTTTTTCACAACAAAGTTACGTGAATATATTTATCTTTTCAGTGCAAAATAATTGCATTGCTAAATGACTTTTTAACCTATTTTTGCTTTTATTTCTTTTTAATTAAAAAAATTCAAGTTGTGTGGTACGTTGGAATTGGGATTAAATAGGATTTTTTTGGGATTAAATGGGATTGATTTTTTAGGATTTATTCGATTAAAATACTACAAATCTTAAAAAATCTTAAAAATCTTAAAAATCAATCCCATTTAATCCAAAAAAAATCCTATTTAATCCCAATTCCAGCGTATCGCACAACTTTAATTAAAAAATAAAATCATGTTAGGTTCTGTAAAAACAACGATTCAAGACGGTATTTCCATCATTACGTTTCAGCATCCCGCGCATAACTCATTGCCTGCCAATCTTTTAGCAGCATTAACCACCGCTATTCAAAAGGCGGGGAATGACCCCAATACACAATTAATCCTCTTGCGCAGCGATGGCGAAAAGACTTTTTGTGCAGGCGCGAGTTTTGATGAATTGGCTTCGATTCGCACCCGCGAACAAGGAAAACAATTTTTTATGGGTTTTGCAAATGTCTTGAATGCCATGCGCACTTGCCCAAAGTTTATTGTAGTGCGCGTGCAAGGGCGAGCGATTGGTGGCGGGGTTGGCATCGCGGCGGCGGCAGATTATTGCATCGCTTCGCAATCTGCGACGATTAAGTTGAGTGAATTGGCAATCGGGATTGGACCCTTTGTGATTGGTCCCGCCGTCGAACGCAAAATGGGTTTTGCTGCTTTTTCGGAATTGGGCATTGCCGCTTTTGAATGGCGGACGGCGCATTGGGCAAAGCAAAAAGGATTATTTAATGAAGTTTTTGATACGTTGGAACAAACGGATGCTTATTTAAAATATTTTTGCGATATTTTAAAACAATATCATCCTGCGGCGATGCGGCAGTTAAAACAAGTTTTTTGGAAAGATACAGGGCATTGGGAGACGCTTTTGGCAGAACGGGCGCAAATTTCAGGCGAATTGGTGCTTTCCGAACACGCACAACAAGCCATTCAAGCATTTAAAAAAGTGTAAAAAATTATTTTCACCAACGAGACGCAACATAGAAGCCTTTTTAGACGTGCTGAGTTAAATTTTTTTTAAATATTTTCAATCCTTTTCAATGAAAAAAATATTACCCGTTTTCGCGTTACTGTTGCCCCTGCACCTGTTAGCGCAACGGACTTTTACCATTAGCGGCTACATACAAGATGCGGCAAGTGGTGAAAAACTTTTCTCTGCCGCCGCTTTTGACAAAAAAAGTAGTTCGGGTGTGGTCAGCAATACCTACGGTTTTTTTTCCTTAACGCTGCCCAAAGGAGAAGTTGATTTAGTTTTTACTTACGTCGGTTACGAACCTACCGAAATTAAATTTGATTTAAAGCGTGATACGACCTTTAATATTCGGATGAAAGAGCATTCTGAAATCAAAACGGTCGAAATTTCTGCCAAAAAACAAAACCGCATCGAAGAACGAACGCAAATGAGTCAAGTCACTGTCCCCATTGAACTTATTAAAAAAGTGCCTGCCTTGCTGGGGGAAGTGGATGTTTTAAAAGCCTTACAATTATTGCCAGGAGTGCAAGCAGGGACGGAAGGGCAAAACGGATTATATGTTCGTGGAGGCAGTCCTGACCAAAATTTAATTTTGCTCGATGGCGTTCCTGTGTATAATGTGAGTCACTTAGGCGGTTTTTTCTCGGTTTTCAACGGCGATGCGATTAAGGATGTGACCTTGACGAAAGGCGGTTTTCCTGCTCGATTTGGCGGTCGATTGTCGTCTGTGTTGGAAATCAATATGAAAGAAGGCAATATGAATAGCTTTCATGGTGAAGGTGGGATAGGGCTTTTGTCGTCGCGCTTGACGCTTGAAGGTCCGATTGTGAAGGATAAAGTTTCTTTTATGGTTTCTGCGCGGCGGTCGTATATGGATATTGTGTTGCGCCCCGTGATTAGCGCGTCGGTGGCGGCGCAAAATAGCAATAATGCCAATGAAACCACGACGGTTGACCCAAAATTATATTTTTACGATTTGAATGCGAAGGTGAACTGGAAAATCAATGAAAAGCATCGCATTTTTTTGAGTGCTTATAATGGTGCAGACGTTTTTGGGTTTGCGTTCACGCGGACTGCCAAAGATAATTCTCGTTCCAACTCCACGAATGGAGGTATTGATTTTGGCAATTTAACAACGGCTTTGCGATGGAACTATTTGATTAACAACCGTTTATTCGCAAATACGACTTTAACGTACAGTCGTTTTAATGTTAATATTTTAACGTCGGCGAGCAATCGGCGCGATACAGTTGTTTCCGATAATACTGCCAGTTTGCGTTCGGGGATAGCGGACGTTGGTTTTAAAACCGATTTTGATTACGTTATCAATCCTCAAAACCATATAAGATTTGGTGCGGGCATTACGAATCATACTTATTCACCGCGTACCTTGCAATTAGCAGTGCAAGCTGCTCGTTTCAATTTGGATACGACGTTGGGCGAAGGCAATACCAAAGCCTTAGAATCCGCCCTTTACGTAGAAGATGAATTAAAATTAGGGCTTTTGAAATTCAATGTCGGTTTACATTTTTCGGGTTTCAAGGTGGATAATGTTACGTATTCTTCTTTGCAACCGCGCCTTGGGATGAATTATCCGTTGAGTCAAAACCTTGCGGCGAAAGCATCTTTTGTAACGATGCGCCAATATATTAACCTTTTGACGAATGAAGGGTTGGGTTTGCCGACGGATTTATGGGTACCGAGTACGGGGAAAGTCAAGCCGCAAGATGCTTGGCAGGCGGCATTAGGCGTTGCGCAAACGATTCGGGATGAATACGAATTCAGTGTGGAAGCGTATTACAAAAAAATGAATAATGTGATTTCTTATACGGAAGGGGCGAGTTTTTTAAATTTGAATGGCGTATCTTGGCAGGATAGGGTTGCACAAGGGACAGGTACGGCGTATGGACTGGAATTTTTTGTTCAAAAGAAAGAAGGGCGATTGACGGGTTGGTTAGGCTACACTTGGTCTCGGAATTTCCGACAATTTGCATCCATCAATAAAGGGTTAGAATATCCATTTAAATACGACCGCCGCCATGATTTCAAAGCCTTGGTTGCGTATCAGATTTCGGATAAATGGTCTTTCAGTGGTTCTTGGCAATACGGTACTGGCAATGCCACATCCTTACCAGAATTAATATATAATACGCCTGCTACCACTTATTTATACAATCCAAATGGGGCGATAACGACTTTTGGGCAGTACGGTGCGACGGAAATTATTGGAGAGAAAAACGCATTTCGGATGCCTGCATATCATCGTTTAGACTTTTCGTTTGAACGGAAAGTCAAGAAAAAACGCTACACGGGTGCATGGAATTTCGGCGCGTACAATGCGTACAATCGCGCAAATCCCATGTTTTTATTCTTAGATACGCAAGACGTTTACAATGCGAACGGAACGGTAACGAGTACCAATGTGGTACGCCAAGCGAGTATTTTCCCGATTATACCGTCTATTGCGTATAATTTCAAATTTTAAAAATATAATATTTTGAATATGAAACTCATTGATTTTAAATATTTTGCAATTATTTCAATTGCTTTATGGAGTAGCTGTACGGCAAGTTACTTCACACCCATTGTCGATGTGGTGATGCCAAAACGCGACCCTAAATTAGTGGTTATCGCAGATTTTTGGTCGGGCGAACAAGAATTGACGGTTTTTGTAACCCGTTCACGCGGTTCGTTGGACAATACGCCTTATGATTACACGGGTATTGATACGATTTTGACCAGTTTTGGCGGTCATGGCGGTCCGCGGACTCAAACGGTGCCGATTTTGATAGATACCGTTAAAGGTACGGTCGTTCAATTATTGAAAAATGGACAGCCTTTTGCCCAATTAAATTCTACTGGATTGGGGCGTTACAAAACAAAATTGGCGCAACCCTTGAAAGAAGATGGTGCAACTTATACGTTGACGATTTCTGCACCGGGCTATACGACCGTAGAATCTACCCAAAAAATGCCTACAGGCACTGCTTTGGACAGTGTGACGTACATTCCAGATGCCAGCGTTACAGACCCGAATAATCCATTTAGTAAAAATATTCGGGATGAGTATGTCCTTGATTTTAAGGATGTTGCGAATCAAGAGAATTATTATACAGCCGTTGCACAAGCGACCACGAAGGATGCTGCTGGGGTTGAAACGGTTCGTGAAATTCCTTATTCGAGCCTTGACCCTTTGTCTGAAAGCAATGTTGTGACGGATAAAAATTTGGAAGGCAAACGCATTGTTTGGCGGGAGCATAGCAATCGGCGTTTGAAAAGCAATGGTCGAGGCGGCGGCGGCGGACCTGGTGGCGGTGGACCTGGAAATGTAGCGGTATCGGGTTCGATACAAGTTGTATTGTTGTCTATTACCAAAGAACGGTTTAACTATATGAAATCGTATGCTTTATATCAATCCACTTTAAATAATCCGTTAGCAGAACCTGTGATTTTGTATTCCAATATTCAAAATGGATATGGCTTATTTTCATTAGGGGCGAATCGGAGTTTTACGGCTCGATTTTAATTAAGGTTTTTTAGAATTGGAACACAGAGGACGCGGATTGGACAGATTTAAACGGTTTTTTTTGGGTGAAAAATCCGGGTGAAAGTGTGC
>JBDKKX010000411.1:0-5360 GCA_039795795.1 Bacteroidota bacterium
CAAAGTGTCAATCATGGCATTTGAGTCAAAACTCAGTTTTGAGATGCTCAATTTTTTGAGTTCAAATAACGGCAACATCCCTGCTAAAAAAGGCACTGTTGCGCCTTCAAAAAACAAATTAATAATTCCTTTTCTGAAAAAAGAATTGGTTTTCAATAAGTTACTAATTTTAGCATCTCCCCATTCCTTTACTTCTAAATCTGTATTATTTGCCCATGCCGCTTTAAACAACAATTCGGAAAGTTCTTCATTATCCGAAACCCGCACAATGGTTATCAATCTTTTGAGGCTTTCATTTGCAAAACCTGTTAAGGCTAATAAAGCTCTCAGACCATTTTCCTTATAAGTTAGAAGCCTTTCAAATATTTCTTTACTTAACCCTTCTTTTTCAACTTGCTTTTTGATAACTAACAACGTTTCCGTTAGGGCGTTGATATGCGCCTCGTACTTTTGTTGAAAAATGGGATTGTAAAAATAAAAAGTATTTTTATCTATAACCGTCTGAAATTTCTTTTCGTTTATACTCATATTTTATTTAAATCAAAATGAATTGCTTTTAACTAATAATTTAATCTTGTCACTCAAAGTCCAAACGCAAAGTTAGAAAATTTGTAACAATTCACATTTTTTTTAAGCACTTCATAACAGAGTCAATTGATTCGAAATTTTAAATAACTGTTGATAGGATTCCCATGAGGCATAAGTAATATTCTTATTCATTATTGCAATGAATTCAAAATCAATTTGTTGTACAATTTTCTTCAAATCAATTCGGCTCAAAATATCTTTTGTAATGGCTCGTTTACTGTCCCAAAAAATGATGGCTTCTAAAAAGGATTGCACTATTTTTGAATTCAATATGAGTTGAGTAATTTGGGCGTGTGCCATATTATCAAAACCAATAAAATAACAAGTATCATCTAACAAAATCGGTCGGTCGTTCTGTGGCAGAACCAGTGAAAAATGCGTCGTTTTGTAAAAACCCGAAATTGCCACTTTATAAGGCGCGAAGGAATAATCGCCAATTCCAAAAATCGAAAAAGGCGGTTTGCCTTTGTAAATAATGGATTTTCGATTATCAAAATCTTGTTGGTGGCGCGCTAAATATTGTCCTGTTTTAGGATAGAGTACAGCGATTGAAGCCGTTTCTTGACCTACTTTTTTTTGCGTAATAATTGAATATTTGCGTGTATTACAAATAACACTTTGTTTTAAATCAGAACTTTTTAGTAATCCATAAATTAAATCATTTTCTAATTCAAATTGTTCGCCCTTGCCGTTCGTGAACAATTCATTTTGACGTTCTAATTCCATCACTTTTGAACAATCGTGCTTGATACCTTGCCGCCATTCAAACGGACAAATGCCATCGATGAGCTCACTTGCAGCATAAATTTCCATGTTGGAAACAAATTTTTTATGAAGCCAGCCAAATAAATGATTCTTTTTTTGCGTATAAAAATCTAATTCTTGACAAAAAATATCTTTTTTATCACCAAATTGTGCATAAAACAATGCAGCATCGACGGCGACTTGAAATTCTTTTTGTGCATCAATTTTATATTTTTCAAGGCGGGACAATTGATATTGATTTTTATTTTGGTCTTGAACAATGTTTTTAATGACTGAATTTTTAACCAAAATTGCCATATTGCCTTTTTGCTGATGAAATTGTTTTATAAGCATTAATAAAATATATTCACCAATATCAAAATTACCTTTGCCTGTAAGTGCGTCAAGCCCCGAATGCTGTTTAAAATTAGATTTAGCAGGTAAATTATTGGATTCCAACGTTGAAAGTGTCGTATTCGTAACCCAAGGCGGATTCCCTAATACCAATACATCTTCGTTGATATTCAAATTATCGAAATTAAAATCAAAAATATTTTTATGATAAAGAATAATATTTGGTTTAAAATCTATTTTATGAATCAAAAAATATTCTACAATCGAAAATTTAGTCTGCCAAATGTACGGTTTGAAAATTTCAATGCCAATGATTTGCTCTATTGTTGGAAACGTTTGGAGTGCGGCTATGATGAACGTGCCTTTTCCACAAGTGGGTTCAATCAGTATTTTGGGCTGAACCTTTTTTGTTTTTAATAAAATACATATATTTTTTGCAAGATTCATATTTGTTTGAAAATCACCATATTCTGAACGGTCATTTTCAGCTACAATGCTTAATTGATTTCCTGCAATTGCGTTGAATGCATCAAAATCGAATTGATTTTCAAAAAAATCAATGATACCCGTTATTTTTTGCAATTCAAGGTTACAAGACATAAAATCGGCTTTGCAGCAAGGCAAGATTGCTTCCACCGCAGCACGACTTATCGTTGCGCCAAATATTTCCATTTTTTTAATTTTTTGTTTTGCAACTTCAAACCATCCCCAAACTGGTGCGCACTGCCGTTTCCGCTAAAATCTCTGCGGTATCAAAAAGCGGTAGCGCGTGATAATTTTGTGCATTCACCAATAAAAATATCTCCGTACAGCCCAAAATTATAGCTTCTGCACCTTGTGCTTGAAGGTCGTTCATCACTTCAAAAAAACGTTGTTTAGAACTTTCTTTGATTTCAAATTTACATAATTCATCAAATATAATTTTATCAATATCAGTCATTTGTGTATCGGATGGGCGAATCAGCGTAATGTCATGCAATGCTTTAAAACGGGCAGCATAATACGCGGCTTCCATCGTCGGGCGCGTCCCCAGAATGCCTACTTTTTTGATATGGTGTTTTTTCAAAACTGCCGCCGTCATATCTACAATGTGCAAAAATGGAATATTGATATTTTTTGCAATATCATCTGCCACAATATGCATCGTATTCGAGCCCATCACGACAAAATCTGCACCGCCCGCTTCTAAGCGTTTGGCTTTATCTATCAAGTAAGCACTGGCTTCTGCCCATTGTTCGTTGTAAACGAATTGCTTAATGTGTTCAAAATCAACACTATACATCAACATTGCGGCAGTATGCGCGCCGCCTAAATAGTGATTTGCGCGCTCGTTGAGCATGCGATACAATTCACCCGTAGCGACATTGCTCATGCCGCCGAGAATCCCAATCGTTTTCATAAGAAGGAAGGTTTGAATTTGGATTAAATAGGATTTTTTTTGGATTAAATAGGATTGATTTTTTAGAATTTTTAGGATTTTTTCTAAAAAATTCTAAAAATTCTAAAAAATCAATCCTATTTAATCCAAAAAAAATCCTATTTAATCCAAATTCCAATGAGTTATTAAAAAACTTGATTACAATAAAACATCCAAGTCACACCATAAGTAGGGTCATTTGGACGATAGGTCATAAAAACACCGCCTTCTAGCACTGTATTTCCGTTCAATTGAAAATGCAGCATGCCCGCAGGACGATGTTGATTATATTTCCAAGTTTGCGTATCGACCCAAAATTCATCGTAAACCGATGCCCACCAATGCGGGGCAAATTGATATTTAAAGGTCGGGCGTTCCTGTATGTATGGGCGAACCGACACAGAATCAAAATGTCGAGGCGAGATGAAGAAGGTTTCTACGCCTAATTTATTATTAAATTCAAATTTTTTTGTTTTAAAAGTATAATTAGGCATAATCGTAATGCGAATATCGTTGTAAATGGGTTTATCGAGGTCGGTTGCTTTGCGAATCACAGGATGCGTCCAAAACCAAGAGGTGCCTGCGTCCAAACGCCAATGTTTTGAAACATTGTATTGCGCCGCAACCCGCAAACCGCGTACTAATGGTACTGCCAAAGGTGCATTATGACCCGCCCAGCCTTGAGGTGCAAACTCATTTTCTTGTTGTCGGAAAACGCCTTCTACCGCGTAATTAACGTGTTTAGTTCGAAAAGTCCACATCCACCGTCCCCAAAATGAGTGATAATCATTGGAAAAAGATGGGTGGTATTGCGCAAAGAGGCAAGTTGGCAAACATAAACAAGTGACTATCAAAAATTTCCACATACTTTTTGCAACAGGTTGACAATGAAAATAATATCCTTTGCAAAGTAACACATAAAAAAATGTTCAGTCGCGTTTTGCGCGTTTTTTTGACAAAACTTTTTTTGCTAAAAATAAAATTGCGTCAATTGGGGGCAATTGACGCAATTTTATTTTGTTTTATCTGCAAATGCTTATTGTTTAGCTGCCGACACAGGCGCAGCAGTTTGCTTTGGCTCGTTTGCAACTTGTTTATTATTGGACTCCGATTGACTCATTGGAGTACTTTGGGTTAGGTAAGCCGCCGTCAAATAGGTCGCACCACCCGCGAAAATAGGTTTGATATTAACGGTACTTTGCGGTTGACCCGTCGTTTGTCTCGGTGCTTCTTGCACGTTTTGCGCAGAAACTGCGAAAATAGTTGAAAAAAGAACGGTAACTGTTGCCAAAAATGATTTTTTCACGAGAAAATTAATTTTTTTAGGATGGATGATTTTTTTTTAATTGTTGCTACAAAACTATGCTATTTAGATGGATTTCATGGTTAAAAGATACGCAATACGTCCTTAAAGTTTTGTTAAAAGATTTTGGACATCTTTTTCCAATCGTTCAAATTCGCTTATATCTAATCCATCATACATACCTCTAATGTGTTTTTCCTTGTCTATCAATATCAATGCGCCATTGTGTAGGATATTTTTCGTCCCAATTGCTTGAATGATTGTGGTATTGTAATGCTCGTTTGCCAATCGGTAAATGGTGTCTTTGTTGCCCGTTAGGAAAATGTGATTCGGTGTATTGAATCCATTTTGTTGTGCGAATGATTTTAATTTTTTAGGTGTATCATATTGAGGGTCAATGGAATACGATATGATTTTGAAATCATCCCTTTGTTTAAATCGCGTTGATATTTTTTTTAAGAACAGTTGCGTTTTGGGACAAACGGATGGACACGTCGTGAAAAAAAAATGGGCTAAATAGACATTATTATTCAAAATATTAGAACGAAAAGGTTGCCCATTTTGGTCTGTTAACTCGTGAAAAGGAATGCTTTGATATAGCGTATCTGTTTTTTGACCGTTTTCATGCGGGATGTAGGTCGTTTTGCCTAAGAATGGAAGGTTGGAATCTTTGTTTTCAACTGGATTTGTCTTACAAGCACTTAAAAAAAGGCAAATAATCCATAATTTTTGTTGCATCTTGAATTATTGGAATGGGTTGGAATTAGGATTAAATAGGATTTTTTTGGGATTAAATAGGATTGATTTTTAGGATTTTAATCTTCAGTATGTGACAAAAATACTTTTCGACACAGATTGAACAGATTCCACGAGATTTTCACAGATTTTTTTTGATTTTCAATGCTTAAAATCAAAAAAAATCTGTGAAAATCTCGTGGAATCTGTTCAATCTGT
>JBDKKX010000412.1:0-5359 GCA_039795795.1 Bacteroidota bacterium
AAGTACTCAAAGATGCGGCATCTGCGGCGATTTATGGTGCACGAGCCGCATCAGGCGTGATTTTGGTCACGACCAAGCAAGGCAAAGACGGTAAAACGGCAGTCACTTACAACGCCTATTGGGGGCAACAAGCCCCTACGCGCAAACTCGCGCTTTTGAATGCCCGAGAATATGCGACCTTAATGAATGAAGCTTCGGTTGCTTCAAAAGGGGCGATTTTATTTCCCGATCCTGCTGCATTGGGTACAGGTACAGATTGGCAAGATGCGGTTTTCAACAAATCCGCGCCGATGCAAAATCATGAATTAGGGATTTCAGTGGGCAATGCGAAGTCTCAATATTATGCGTCATTTGGATATTACAACCAAACAGGGATTGTCGCATCGTCGCAATCCCAATGGGAGCGTTATTCGATTCGGCTCAATTCAAATCATCAATTGAACCGATATGTAAAAATGGGTACTACAATGGGTTATTCCAAAATTGCTGGCAAATCATCTTCTACAAATAACGAATATGGGGGTGTATTGAGCCGTGCAGTGAACATGGATCCGATAACGCCGTTGATTGAAACCGATCCGACCACCTTGAATTCTAATATTTTTAAAAATTTCGCGGTCGTCAAAAACGATGCAGGACAACCTTATGGGATTTCCAAATATGTGAGTTCTGAGATTTTGAACCCTGTAGCAGCAACGGCGATGAATCAAGGGGGTGGTTGGAGTGATAAAATTGTAGGGAACTTATTCGTTGAAGTTGAACCGATTACAAATTTAAAATTTCGTTCCAGTTTTGGAACCGACCTCGCATTTTGGGGCGGAGAAGGTTTTCGCCCGATTTATTATTTGAATGCAGCGAATCGTTCGGATGTAACGTCTTATAATCGGAATCAAAGTCGCGGATTATATTGGGTTTGGGGAAATACGGTGACGTATAGCAAAGATTTTAATAAAAAACATCATTTTTCAGCGTTGCTTGGGACGACCGCAGAGAAAAGTCGAGGTGAAAACATCAGCGGCAGCGTTCAAAATATGCCTGTTTCCAATATTAAAGAGGCTTCTTTGAATTTTTCATCGGTTCAAATTGACCAAACTTTTGGGGGTTACGAATATCAAGGTGCTTTATTATCGTATTTGAGCCGTGTGAATTATGATTTTGAGGGCAAATACATGATTAGCGCGCTCATGCGGATTGACGGTTCTCCTAAATTTGGAACGAATAATAAATTTGGTAAATTTCCTTCGGTATCTGCGGGTTGGATTGTTTCGGAAGAAGGCTTTTTGAAAAGCGTGAAACCGATTAATTTCTTAAAAATTCGAGCTTCTTGGGGCATAAACGGTAATGATCAAATTGGTGATTTTAAATATGTGTCAACCGTTGGCGGGGGTCGGAATTACACATTTGGTAATTTGGATAAATTGTTCAACGGCATAAGTCCGAATGCGATTGCGAATCCAGATTTGAAATGGGAGGAAACGACGCAAACCAATCTGGGTTTTGATGCAAAATTGTTTAAACATTTAACGGTTACGCTGGATGTATTTCAGAAAAATACTGCTGGAATGTTGCTGGATATTAAAGTTCCGAGTTATATTGGGAATGCGGGACCCGTTGGCAATGTGGCGAAATTGGAGAATCGAGGCGTTGAATTAGAATTAGGTTATGAGCAGAAAGTAGGCAAAGTTATTTTTAATTTGGTAGGCAATCTTTCGTACATTCGGAATAAAATTACAGATTTGGGTCCTGATAAAAAATATTTGGGAGGTCAAACATTTAGTCCGCAAAATTTAGAAATTCAACGAACGGTTGTTGGAGAGCCCCTTGGTATTTTCTACGGTTATAAAACGCAAGGTATTTTCCAGAATCAGGCAGAGGTGAATGCGTATAAAAACAAAGATGGTATTGTGATTCAGCCCAATGCGAAACCGGGAGATTTTCGTTTTGCAGATTTAAATGGTGATGGCATTATCAACGCAGATGACCGCACTAAAATCGGCGACCCAACACCAAGTTTGACGTATGGTTTTAATTTTAGTATGGCTTATAGCGGTTTTGACCTTATATTATTTGGTCAAGGCGTGAATGGAAATCAGATTTTCAAGGCAACACGTCGTTTTGATTTACAAATGGCTAACATGACAGCAGATGCACTGGGCAGATGGACGGGTGAAGGTTCTTCGACGACTTATCCGAGATTGGTGATGGATGACCCTAATAAAAATTTCAGTCGGAGCTCCGATTTTTATGTGGAAAGCGGGTCATTTTTCAGAATAAAAACGTTGCAATTGGGTTACACGCTACCATTTGTTTCAAAAGTTGGTTTTACGAAGGCGAGAATTTACGTTTCAGCGAATAATTTAGCAACGTTTACCAAATATTCGGGCATTGACCCAGAAATTGGTAGTGGAAGCCCGAGTGGGGGCGTTCGTGAGGGTGGCAGTTATGGGGTGGATAGAGGTTTTTATCCTCAAGCGCGTTCGTTTTTATTTGGATTAAGCGCAGCATTCTAAATTAGATTTTAAAGGATTCAACAGATTGATTTTCAAGGGTTTAAACGCTAAAATGATTGAAAATCAATGCTTCTGAATGCTTAAAATCTCAACTCAAATCGTTCGATAAACGCTATGATGTGTTTTCATAATCTACTCATTTTAAATGATTTATAAAATTCATCATTCATCATTTATCATTCATCATTCCGTTAAAATATGTCAAAATATAAAATAATTTTCACGCTATTTGTGCTCTTGTTTTCGATGTCGTGTTCCAAAGATTTCATCGAATTAACGCCAAGAGGCACAACCCTTGAAAGTAATTTCTATAAAACCGAAGCCGAATTATTTCAAGGCTTAGTCGCAGCTTATGACCCGCTTGGTTTTGCCACCAATTTCACGATGAAAATGGGTTTGCTCAATGCAGCGAGTGACGATACCCATGCAGGCGGTTCGGATGCATCGGATCAACCGAATTGGGTTGCTTATGATAAATTCACGCTTGACCCCAATTTGGGACCGCAAGCAGGTTTATGGTCTAAAAATTACACTGGTATTTACCGTGCAAATCTTGTTATTGAAAAATCGGAAGGCAATGTAACGGGTTTAACCGCCGATAAAAAAGCGCGTTATATTGCGGAGGCGAAATTTTTGCGCGCTTACTACTATTTTGATTTGGTTCGCTGGTTTGGGAACGTGCCTTTATTGACGGTCTCGCCGAGTGCGGACGCAATTTATAAGCAAACGCAATCCGCGCCAACGCAAGTCTATGCGCAAATCGAAAAAGATTTGAAAGAAGCCGTAGCAACGTCCCAATTAGCAGAAACCGTTGGTGTAGATGAATTAGGGCGCATTACGAAAGGCGCGGCGAAAGCATTACTCGGAAAAGTGATTTTATTTCAAAATAACAATGCGCGGATGGGTGAAGCGGCAACCCTTTTTGAAGAAATCATTACTTCGGGTAATTACGCATTGGAACGAAATTTTGCAGACATCTTTAAACCCGATAATAAATTTGGTAAAGAATCTGTTTTTGAAATATATCATTCGGGTAATCGCAAAGGCGATTGGGGCATGGGCATTGATGGAAATGAAGGCAATAAAGATGTACAATTTTGCGGGATGCGTGATTTTGTAGGCGCGGATTACGGAAATGGCTGGAGTTTTTGTCCGATTTCGCAAGATTTGGTGGATTTCATGCGGAATGACCCTCGTTTTGCGGCAACGATTATTGATGGCAAGGCTTTGAAAAGCGCGGGCGCGACTTATACATCGGGTTATCAAAATACAGATTATTTTATCAAAAAATATGCGCCACTTGCTTCTTTCAAGGCAATTTCGGGCGAACCCGCCTTGAATTGGGGTTACAATTACAAAGAAATCCGTTTAGCGGACGTGTTATTAATGGCGGCAGAATGTTTTAATCGCAGTGGCAACGATTCCAAAGCCCAAACTTATTTGAATCGCGTTCGCACGCGAGTCAATTTGCCTGCGAAAACGACCACAGGTACGGCATTATTGGACGACATTTATGCAGAACGGCGACTGGAATTAGCAACCGAAGGCGTTCGTTTTTGGGATTTAATCCGCACGAATAAAGCAGCAACGGTTTTACAAAGTCAAGGTTTCAAGGTCAATAAGCATGAATATTTGCCGATTCCGCAAAGCGAAATAGATATTATGCAAGGCAGTTTTAAGCAAAATCAAGGTTATTAATGGTTTCGCCACAAATTACACGAATTTTTCACGAATTTTAAGCAGATTGCTTTGTGAAAATTCGTGTAATTCGGGGCAACCTAAAAAAGATGTAAAAAATGGAAAAATTTATAAAATATTGTTTTTCAATGGTTGTCGTCCTCAATTTTGTCGGCTGCAAGCCACAAGTAGATGATAAAATTGACATTGGCGGATTGCCAACCGCCGCTTTTGAGGTAACGCCCACAGCCAATCCTAATAAATTCACCCTAACCAGCAAATCTGCGGGTGCATTCATGCAAAAATGGGATTTGGGCGATGGTTCCACCTCGGATACCTCCGTTGTCACCGCCGCTTACGCTCGAAAAGGGACTTACAAAGTCACTTTGACCGCTTTTGGCAAAGGCGGTATGGCAACAGCGACCCAAAATATCGTTGTTGCGCAAGATGATCCGTCTGCATGTACAGGCAATGTTCGTTTGTTGACCAATTGCGGTACAAAGCGTTGGAAATTAGCCCCCGAAGCAAGTGCTTTGTGGGTCGGTCCAGATGCCACATTTAGCACTACTTGGTGGGCAAGTGGCGCGGCGGATGTTGCAGCAAGGGCTTGTCTTTTTAATGATGAATACGTTTTCAGCGTTGATGGCACGTTTCAATACGATAGCAAAGGCGATTTTTGGGCAGATACGGATGCGAATGGCAATATTTTCCCCCCTGCGATGGCACTTACGCCCGGTTGCCATCCCATTTCGGATATGCCTGTGGCACTTCGGGGATGGACGGATTCGAGTCCGCGCACATTTACCATCAACAATACGGAATTAAAAGTCATTGGTTTAGGCGCGTACATGGGGCTTTATAAAGTGGGTACAGGTGCAGAGGTGCAAGTGCCACAAGCATCTGTAACTTACACCATTAAAGAATTGACAGCAACTCGAATGGTGCTTTATGTCAGTTTCGGGGCGGGCATTTGGCGATATACCTTTGTTTCTATTTAATTTATTTTTAAAATATTCATTGTCAATATTTTAAAAAAATATAATGTCATTTTTTGCTTTGAAAAATTACGATACAATGGATGAACTGTGATAAAAAACAAGAGGAAAAGGAAAAAAGTTGAAAAATAAATTTATATTAAATAAAATAATAATTTATTTTTAGAGACAAAAAGT
>JBDKKX010000413.1:0-5345 GCA_039795795.1 Bacteroidota bacterium
ATCGTAATCTGCCCGACATTTTACTTCCACTCCAATTAAAGCGGGACCATTTTCTCGATTGGTTTTTTTAATATATTCAAATCGGGTAATATCGTCATCTTTTCCCAAGATATAATTCAAAAATTCGCGTAATGCCCCTGCGCGTTGCGGGAATTGAATGATGAAATAATGTTTCAATCCTTCATATAAAAGACTGCGTTCTTTGATTTCTTCGGTGCGTGTAATGTCATTGTTACCGCCTGAAATGACACAAACGACATTTTTACCCTTGATTTTATCCTTAAAATCGTCCAAAACGGCGATGGATAACGCGCCCGCAGGTTCTACGACGATGGCTTCTTCATTATAAAGTTGCAAAATAGTCGTACAAATTTTCCCTTCGGGCACTGTTACTACGTCATCCAAAACGGATTGACATATTTCAAAGGTTTTATATCCCACCTGTTGAACGGCTGCGCCATCTACAAATTTATCAATATGGGTCAACCGAACGACTTCTCCTTTTTTGCGCGATTCGTACATCGCCGCCGCACCACTGGGTTCTACGCCAATAATTTTCGTTTTAGGACTCATTTGTTTGAAATAGCTGCCCAAACCTGCTGCTAAACCGCCACCACCTACGGGCAAAAAGACATAATCAATCGGTGCTGCACAATCTTCCAAGATTTCTAAACCGACCGTTCCTTGTCCTTCGATAATGCGTTCGTCATCAAAAGGTGGAATCATGGCTTTGCCATGTAGGTTAGAAAAATTCATAGCTTCTTGATAAGCATCATCATACGTATCTCCTATAAGTATAATATCTACTTTATCGCGCCCAAAAAATTTAACTTTGGTCACTTTTTGTTGTGGCGTAGTGGAGGGCATGAAAATGGTTCCATGCACATTCAGCTGGCGGCAGGCAAACGCGACTCCTTGGGCATGATTGCCCGCGCTGGCGCAAACAATCCCTTTTTCGCGCTCGGTTTCGGACATAATCGACATTTTATTATATGCCCCGCGAATTTTGTAGGAACGCACAGGTTGTAAATCCTCGCGTTTGAGCCAGATTTGGCAATCATACTTTTCAGACCAATTGAGGTTTTGCAACAATGGAGTCTGTTCCGCGATCGATTTGAGGCGCAATTTCGCCTTATAGATGTTTTCGACAGAGATAGTTGGCGTTTTTACTTTAACCATTTTTTAATATGTTGATAATGAATTGGTTTTAATTCGGCATAAAAGTAGAAAATTTAAGCTGAATTATAAAAATATTCATTTTAGTTGTGCAAATTTGCGCCCGACTTGTGAGTTCAGTAATGATGAATGATAAATGATGAATGATGAATTTTATAATGTATTGATTATCAATTAAATATGAAATTTATAAATCGCTTTTTTTTGTTCCAATACTTGAATCCCAAGTTTAAAATCTTGGACTAAATCATTCAAAAAAATCAACTTATGAGGAACTGCTAATGATAAATTTTATAATCCTTTGAAAATTAACTCATTATAAAATTCATCATTTATCATTCATCATTTATCATTCAAAAAATGGAATCACTAAAACCGTATTTGGAAGCCCACAAACAACGTTTCTTAGAGGAATTATTAGAAGTTTTGCGGATTCCGTCCATTTCGGCAAATCCGAATCATAAGGACGATATGTATCGTGCTGCTACCTTTTTCAAGGAAAAACTCATCGCAGCAGGGGCGGATAAGGTTGAAATTTGTCCCACAGGCGGTTATCCTGTGGTGTATGGCGAAAAAATCGTCGATAAAAAATTGCCAACAGTGCTTGTTTATGGGCATTACGACGTGCAACCTGCGGATCCGTTGGAATTATGGGAGTCGCCGCCGTTTGAACCCGTGATTAAAAAAACGGCAACGCATCCTGATGGAGCGATTTTCGCACGCGGTTCGGCGGATGATAAAGGGCAAGTTTATATGTACGTCAAGGCGTTTGAAGCGATGATGCAAAACGGCGGGGTACCTTGCAACCTCAAATTTATGATTGAAGGCGAAGAAGAAGTCGGTTCAGTGCATCTCGGCGATTTTTGTAAGGCAAATCAGGAAAAATTAGCTTGTGATGTCATTTTGATTTCGGATACGTCGATTATTGCGAACGATGTGCCGAGTATCACGACGGGTTTGCGCGGTTTGGCGTATGTCGAAGTCGAGGTGACGGGCGCGAATCGGGATTTGCATTCGGGCATTTACGGGGGCGCGGTGGCGAATCCAATTAATGTTTTGGCGCAAATGATTGCTTCAATGCACGATGAAAATAGAAAAATTACCATTCCCGGTTTTTACGACGATGTAGAAAAAATATCGAAAAAGGAGCGCAAGGAAATGGCAAAAGCCCCTTTTGATTTAGATGCGTATAAAAAAGACCTTGATATTGCCAAAATATATGGTGAAAAAGGTTACACGACGCATGAACGGGTTTCGATTCGTCCGACGTTGGATGTCAATGGGATTTGGGGCGGCTACACGGGCGCGGGTGCAAAAACTGTTTTGCCTTCCAAAGCATTTGCAAAAATTAGCATGCGTTTAGTGCCGAATCAATCGGATGATAAAATTTTCAAATTATTTAAAACGTATTTTGAAAAAAACGCGCCTGCTTCGGTTAAGGTGAAAGTGACTCCGCATCATGGGGGCATGCCTGCGGTTACGCCGACGGATACGCCCGAATATGCGGCGGCGCACAAAGCGATGGAAGCCACTTTTGGCAAAGCACCGATTCCAAAACGGGAAGGCGGTTCGATTCCCATTGTGGCATTATTTGAAGAAGTATTGGGTAGCAAGAGCGTTTTGATGGGATTTGGGTTAGATAGTGACGCGTTGCATTCGCCGAATGAGCATTATGGTTTGTTTAACTATTATAAAGGTATCGAAACAATTCCCTATTATTTCAAATATTACGCGGAATTGAAAAAATCTAACAAAATTTGACACAATTTTGACACAATTCAGACAAAAGTGTAAAACTTGCACGGGATTGTTGCGTTATGTCCATTTTCTAATAAAAACTTTTTAATGAGTACACAAAAAAAGATGAAAATTATCAAGACCTTTGCGCCGATTTTCGCATCCGCAATGCTGTTCAGTACGGTCAGCACTGCACAAAATAATGTCAATATGACAAAACAAGATTCTATTAGTTACAGTTTGGGTGTTTTGTTCGCTCAAAATTTCAAATCACAATCGGTCGAACTGGATGCTGCTGTGATGGCAAAGGGTTTTGACGCTGCTTTGAAAGGCAAGGAAGCTATCCGAGTGGAGATGGCAAATCAAATTTTCAGCCAATACATGCAGGCATTGGGTTCTAAAGGTTCTGAAAAAGCGATTGCAGAGGGTCAAAAGTTTTTGGATGAAAATAAAAAACGACCTAACATTATCACGACAAAAAGTGGTTTGCAATATGAAATTATCAATGCAGGTTTCGGTCCAAAACCGCTTGCATCGGATAAAGTGACCACTCATTATCATGGTACTTTGTTGGATGGAAAAGTGTTTGACAGTTCCGTTCAACGCGGCGAACCGATTGAATTTCCTGTGAATGGGGTGATTCAAGGATGGCAAGAAGCGTTGCAATTGATGCCCAAAGGTTCAAAATGGCGTTTGTATGTGCCTTATAATTTGGCTTATGGAGAACGGGGTGCTGGTGGCTCTATCGGACCTTATTCAACCTTGATTTTTGAAGTAGAACTGTTGAAAATCAACGGAATGTAATTTTAATTTGTTGTACAATTGGAACACGGAGGACACGAATTTTTTTGGAACACATAGGAACATAGGACACATAGTTTTTTTAATCATTGATAATCAATGGTTAAAAAAACTATGTGTTCTATGTTCCTATGTGTTCCGAAAAAATCCGCACTATCTGCGTTCCAATTGCTCTAAAAAATCTATAACGTGCGCATTGATATTCTTTCTGCTGTACCCGAATTGCTGATTAGCCCATTAAGCCATTCGATTATGAAACGGGCGCGTGAAAAAGGATTGTTTGAAGTCGTCGTTCATAACCTGCGCGAATATGGATTGGGTCGTCATAAGCAATTGGATGATTATCAATTTGGCGGCGGCGCGGGCATGGTGATGATGATTGAACCGATTGTAGCCTGTATTCACCAGTTGCAAGCGGAACGCAATTATGACGAAATTATCTATATGACTCCCGATGGAGCAACTTTTAATCAACAGACTGCTAATCGGCTGTCCATGAAGCAAAATTTAATTATTTTATGTGGACATTATAAAGGCGTAGATGAAAGGATACGGGAGCATTTTGTTACAAAAGAGATTTCAGTGGGAGATTACGTATTGTCAGGCGGCGAATTGCCTGCTGCAATCGTTGTGGATGCCATAGGGCGGCTCCTTCCGGGCGTTTTGGGCGATGAAACGTCTGCTTTAACAGATTCTTTTCAAGACAATTTGTTAGCACCGCCTGTTTATACGCGACCTGCGGATTACAATGGTTGGAAAGTGCCTGATGTATTATTGTCGGGGCATGAAGCGCAAATTGAGGAATGGCGTTTTGAACAATCGCTGAAAAGGACGCAAGCGCGTCGCCCCGATTTGCTGAAAGAATGGTAGTTAAATAATTTTTTTCAAGAACGGTTTGAATACAACTTTTTTGATTAATTTGCGTCTTTACAACTCACGACATTTCAATTTTACTTTTCACATCAAAAAATTTTTAAAACGGATAATAATGAAAAACGCATTCAAAAGTTTGATTTTAGCAGCTCTTGCAGTACAATCTTTGGTTTCCTGCCAAGAAAACGCTCCTAAAACGGCTTCCACTGAATCAACATCCAGCAGTACACCTGTCGTTGCACAGGCTACGCCAACTGCACCTACTATGGAAACGCCGAGCGCGGCAACTGCACCAACTACTGCAACCACGACAACAACGGGGGCAACTGCACCAACGATTCCGCCTGCGGGGACTAAAACGGCTCCTGCTGCTCCAGCACCTGTTACCCCTGCAACCACAACGACTGCAAAAGGGGGAACTGCTGCTCCTGCTGCGGTTTTAACGCCAGCACCTGCGCCTGCGGTAACGCCTAATGCGACGGATGCTGCGGCGAAAACACCACCTGCTGCGCCAACTGGAAAAACAACTTCCATTCGGTGGGAAAATCCAAAAATGATACACGATTGGGGCAGTGCGACGGTCGGGGATAAAATATCGCATATCTATAAATTTACGAATACGGGCACGGAACCTTTAGTGATTTTGGATGCGAAAGCAAGTTGTGGTTGCACGGTTCCTGAAAAGCCGCAAGCACCGATTGCGCCCGGAAAATCAAGTGAAATTAAAGTGGTTTTTGATTCCAATGGCAAACCTGCGG
>JBDKKX010000414.1:0-5334 GCA_039795795.1 Bacteroidota bacterium
GTAAAACGAAGGCAACAAATAAACCAAAGCCTCTTCCAATGTATTTTTGCCCGAAAGCGCGAGTTGTTCTGCGGTGATGATTTGCGAAGGTTCGCCCGCTTCAAAGATGGATTCGGGATGCCGATGGACAACTAATGTATCTTTTTCTAATGGAATTTGAATATCCCGTTTAAAAATCTGCTCGATTCTCAACGTGTACGCGCCAGAAGGCAAATGATTTAAATTAATTCTACCCATTGCGTCGGTACACTCACAATCTTGAAAAGCCGTTTCTGCTTCGTGCGCCCGTTTGTATTCCACCAAAGGATATTTGAGTGTATCGTTATACTCATCGAAAATAGTTAAAATATTAGAAGATTGCGCCCCAACCGACCCATAAAAACAGATTCCTAAGCAAGCGCATAGGATTGGTTTGATTTTCATAATGCAATACAAATATAAGTTTTAGTTGATTTTTAAATATGTAAAAAACAGATTATCAATTGGATACATTGATTCCTTGTGCTACCAATTTCTGTCGTATTTCCACCTTATCCTGCTCGTTTCCGCCCGCAATCGTGATAGAAACGCCGGATGCTTTGAGGTATGAAATTTCGTTCTCCTTCAATAAACCACTATTCCAACCTTCTTTCAATTGAATCGTTCTAATATTCGTTAAATATCTCAAAGGTTTAAAAGTAAATCTGCTATCAAAAGGGACAATCAAAATTTTATAAGAGTTGGCAAAAAGGTTTTTCCATACGGTTCCTCTTTTTTCTGCAAAATATTTTACAGAAGCAATGTCCGTCGAATCTAATAAATCACATAAATAATTGTTTTTCAATAAGTTATCATGCGTTAATAAAGCATCTTTGTTCGTTAATAAAGGTTCAAGGCGTTTGAAATCAGTCACTTTTCGGATTAAGGTCGTGTCTATTTGAAACAATAAGTTTAAAAAATTATCCTTCCAGTTTACCAATAAAGATTCATTGGATTGGTCGGTTGTAATATTGTAATCGTATTTTTGAATTATACTTTTGTTCGTGCGACTATTTTTAACCACGCAAGCAAAAGAATCTCGTCCTGTTCCTAACAAAAAGTTGCAATATAATCTTGTTACATTGCTATTCAAGCTATCGTCTTGTAATTTTACATCAAAATACAGCCCACAACTATCAAAAATAGCTTTATGCTGCTTGAAATAATTGCAAAGCAAAGTAGGATACTCAGAAGCATCGTTTTGAATCCCTATTTTGATGCCATTCTGAGCTATTGAATCGCCGATTTTGAAAAAAACAAGGAAAAGGAACCAATAGAAAGGCAATAATGTCTGTTGAGTCGCCATGAAAGAAAGTTGAGTTTTAACGAGACAAAATTAAAAAATAATCTTGAATGTTCTGCTTGACAAGCGTAAAATCAACAATACTTTTCTTTTAAGGGGATTTCCTTAGTACGTGACAAAAAGGCTTTTCGGCACAGATGGAACAGATTCGACAAAATTTCACAGATTTTTTTGGATTTTCAATGCTTAAAATCCAAAAAAATCTATGAAATCTCGTTGAATCTGTTCCATCTGTGCCGAAAAGTTTTTGTCCCGTACTGAGGGGGATTTCGGAATTTTCGCCCTGGATTACATGAATTTGCACTCATAATTTGTGCAAATTCGTGTAATCCAGGGACCAGCAAAATGATTTTGACCTATCAAGTACAATCCAGCAATACGGTTTACACATTGACGAATACATTTCAATAATTGCTAATTTAAAAAAAAGGGATAAATCCTTTAGAATCCATGATTTATCCTTTTTTATTTTCCGCAATTAAGGAATTGTAATTGCTTTCCAAAAAATATCTTCATTCTTAGCGACCACCGCAAAACCGCGCAGATTTTTTCGCTTAATGTACTTTTTAGTGACCAAATATTGTTTCAATTGCACTTCGGCAGTAGCTAATGCGTCTTGCACGTCCGTCGGATCCTTCTTTTTAAAATATTTCAATTCAAAGGCGATTTCATAAGTGGGTTTATAACCGCGCATCGCTTCCAAATAAATGTCCACATAATGGCGTTCGGTTTCGGGTTCGGAATCAATATAATAAAATTGTTGATGATGTAATAAGCTGATAAAGATGGCTTTGAGCGAACCTTCGTGAAACTGCATTGCATCTCGATTCGAATGAATCTTCACCACCGCTTTCACTTGGTCTAAAAAGGGTTGCGGATTGGCATTTTTAGCCAATTCCCGAATGGCATCATTGATCGGATTGTTATCAATGGGCAACTCTTCAGTCTTTTGCAACAACGCGACAAAATATTGAGCATACAATTTTTCAATCAAGTAATTCGGGTATTTAAAGACGTAACTGCTCAAATCGCGTTCCACAAGGGTCAAAAAACCCATATAAAACAACATACTGACGGCATCGGACGCGTTAAAACCGCGCTCTAAACTGAAAACATCCGTCAATTCCGCCGTAATGGATTGTTTTTCAATCAAGGTGTTAAAGGTGGGTAACGTGAACGGATCCCGTCTTACTAATTCAAAAACTTGGCGTATTTTTTTGTAATCGGAAGCAATATTGGGGTCTAACAACGTGCTTGGATACTCCATAGAGCGTTGATACTGGCTCACGAAATAAAGCACCATCGTCGAATTGTAAACCTTCTTTTTGGCACTCGGGCTAAATAAATAACCATTATACCACTTGCGCAAATCTGCCAAAACGGTGGCTAAAGTCCCTTTAGCAAGCCCCAATTGCGTTAATAATGCTTTGACTTCGGCTTCCTCGAACCCGACCATTTGATGAAACGGCCATGCCAACGAAATATTGGTGCTGATGTTATAACCACTCCCCATGCCGTCCAACGTCACTGGAGCAACACCAGACAGGTAAATGCGAGACACTTTGCCCAAACCTGTAACGGATTTCAAGACTTCATAAAACACTCGAACCTCGCCATCTTCGCTCACCACTTTTTGAAATTCCCGACTGTGATAACTTAATAACTGATTGGTAAATTGGTCGTATTCATCAATCATCACATACACTTTATGATCATCCAAGAGTCCCCGACTGGTCACTAAATCAAAAAAATCAATTAAAATACTTGCGGGGGTGCGCTGGGTGCCAAAGATCGCTAAATCATTCGGTACAAAATAGGGCGAATACGTTTTTAAAAAATCTTTAATGCCTGATTTCACCCGTTGCATAAACGCCTGCATCACTTCTTGCGGGTCTTTGGTGGTGATGCCACTAAAGTCCAGCCGAAAGATAAAGAATTGATTTGCCAATGGCGTAGGTTTTTTGCCGATATACAAATCCCCAAACAAGGTTTGAAATTGGTCTTTATATTCTACGCCATAGTAATAGTGTAACATGCTGATAAACAACGATTTACCAAAACGGCGCGGACGTAAAAACGCGGGATATTTCGTCCCTTTTTCTTCCAAAAGCTCAATAAATTGAGTTCGGTCTTGGTAAAAACTACCACTTTGTCTAACAGATGCAAAATCTGCATCGCCATACGCTATTTTTAACATGGTGTTGGATTGAGTGAAACGATGTGCAAAAATAAGCCTTTTTGCGAAAAGCAGCTTTGGGATACATTGGGATACGAATGAATGTATGGATAGAACGGATTTCACGGATGCGGTACGGATTTTTTTTAAACCTAATGCTTTGTTTCGAGCAAAAAATAAAAAAAATCCGTACCGCATCCGTGAAATCCGTTCTATCCGCACATCCATTCGTATCGTAATTTTTTTGTCTCGTACTAAGCGATTTTAAGCAACTATTGTCATAATAATATCATATTTCGTCAAAATATGCAACGTGCCACTGCGGTCTTTTGCGACAACCGCAGGTATTTTTTTGCTAATATAGCGATTCAATTGGCGACAAGGCAAATCATCTTCCACCGTTGGAAAAGGCGCGCTCATAATTTCAGACACTTTATGCTCCGTATGCTGCATCGGATTTTCCAACAAATAGGTCAAAACTGCATTTTCCGTAATCGAACCGACCATTTCGCCTTGCACGTTCACAACAGGCATTTGAGAAATATCCCTATCTTTCATCATTTTGAAAGCGCGCCGTACCGTATCGTCGGGTTTAACCGAGAAAAATTGTTTTGAACTTTTCTTAGAAATCAAATCCCGTACTTTTAACTCGTCTTCCAAAAAGCCGCGTTCCCGCATCCAATCGTCATTATAAATTTTGCCCACATAACGGCTGCCATGGTCATGAAAAATAATCACGACCACATCGTTTTCAGTCAGTTGTTCCCTCAGTTGCACCACGCCCGCCATCGCAGAACCTGCCGAATAACCCAACATCAAGCCTTCTTCTCGCGCCAACCGACGCGCCATCACTGCGCCATCCTTATCACTTACTTTTTCAAAATGGTCAATCAAGCTGAAATCCACGTTTTTAGGCAAAATATCTTCTCCAATGCCTTCCGTGATATAAGGATAAATTTCATTGTTATCAAAAATACCTGTTTCTTTATATTTTTTAAAAACAGAACCATAAGTATCAATACCCCAAATTTTTACATTCGGATTTCGCTCTTTCAAGTATTTCGCAACGCCAGAAATCGTGCCGCCTGTTCCAACGCCTACGACTAAATGTGTAATTTTACCCTCCGTTTGTGCCCAAATTTCGGGACCTGTCGATTCGTAATGCGCAACCCGATTGCTCAAATTATCATATTGATTGCACCAATACGAATTTGGAATTTCTTTATTCAATCGGGCAGCGACGGAATAATAAGAACGCGGGTCTGTGGGTTCTACATTGGTTGGGCAGACAATTACCTCGGAACCCAATGCTTTTAACATATCGATTTTTTCTTTCGATTGCTTATCACTCGTCGTAAAAATAGTTCGATAACCTTTGACCACTGCCGCAATCGCTAAACCCATCCCTGTATTCCCAGAAGTACACTCAATCACCGTACCTCCAGGTTGAATATCGCCTCGTTTTTCGGCATCTTCGAGCATTTTTAACGCCATACGGTCTTTAATGGAATGTCCGGGATTGAAAGTTTCGACTTTGCCTAAGACTAAGGCAGGAATGCCAGCAGCAACTCGATTCAGTTGAATCATTGGCGTATTGCCAATCGTTTCCAAAACATTTTTAAAATATTGCATTTGTTGATAATTAATGGCTTATTGAATGATAAATGATAAATGATAAATGATAAATGATAAATGATAAATGATAAATGATAAGTGCTTGGACAAATTAAAATGATACGAACTAAAATGATTTAAAATATTGATTATCAAATAGTTATAACTTGACGCAAGTTTGCAACTTGCGTCAAGTTGTGCGTTTAATTTTGTCTAATGACTT
>JBDKKX010000415.1:0-5327 GCA_039795795.1 Bacteroidota bacterium
AGTCATGCGTCGTTTTCCAAAGATGGCAAAATGGTTGCGTTTACGCGCAATAATTTTGGAGATGGCGAGCGGATTGCGTCTCGAAGTGGTTTGGAAATGGCGATTTATACGGCAACGGTTTTGCCGAATGGGGATTGGGTCGATGTTCGAGCGTTTCAACACAATGTTGCGGGTGCTGCGACGGGGTTTCCTGGTTTGAGTGAGGATGGCAATACGATGTATTTTTCATCGGATAGGGCGAATGGATATGGTGGTTTTGATATATATATGTCGTTCAAAAAGGGCGATAAATGGTCGGAACCTCAAAATTTGGGGAATATTGTGAATTCGGCGGGGGATGAAATTACACCTTTTATACAAGGGGGACAATTGTTTTTTGCGTCGGATTGGCACAATGGTTTTGGGGGATACGACGTGTTTAAAACGGAACCGTTGAAAGGTTTTTGGGCAGACCCGATTAATTTGGGGAAAGGTTTGAATTCTGTTGGGGATGATTATGGTTATTTTTTCGATGCGACGGCACGTAAAGGTTTTGTTATATCGAATCGGCAGGGCGGCAAGGGCAAAGATGATGTTTATTTATTGAGTTTGAGCGTCAATTCGGCTTATATTGCGTTTTACGATGAGGAAACAAAACAGCCTGTCAACGTTTATGGGAAGGAAATTGAGGTATTGGAAGGAGATGTCGCTTCGTTGAAAGTGGGGAAGGGTGATTTTATATACGAATTTAATAATAATCAAAGATTGGTTTTAAAGGTCAAAAAGGTGGGTTATCAAATCGATAGTTTTAGCATTGTGCCGACGGAATCGCAAGGCAAAACGGTGGAATTGGCATTGAATCGGGTTCCGTTGGAGGTGCCGACGGAGATGAATGGGAGTTATGTGGGTACGGTTAAGGAGGAAAAATCGGGTTCGCCACTTGCGGGCGTGCTGGTTACTTGCACGAATCAGACGGATAAAAAATCGCAAACGACAAAATCCGATAGAAATGGTCGTTTTAGTTTCAATTTGCTTAAAAATACGAGCTATATTTTGACTTTTTCCAAAGAAAGTTTTGCAATTGCGCATAAATTGTTGAAATCGGTGGATGGGAAAGACCATAGTATTATTGGTGAAATTCGATTGGAAGGGTCCACAACTGTTCCTGTTGCGCCTGCGGCGGTTGCGGCAGGAACGGCAAAAACGGGCAATCCGACTCAGTCTATAACGCAGACTGCACCGCAAATGCTGTTGAAAGGGCAAGGTTTTTCGGTGCAATTGTCCGTGATTGCAGCAACGCAAATGGTGGATTTAACGCCTTATGATGTTTTGAAACCGTATGGGAAAGTGTATGCGGTGCCAGAAGATGGGAAAACGAAGATTCGGTTAGGCGTTTTCAAGCATCGGGCGGAGGCAGAAATGGCTTCTAAAAAAGCGGCTGAAAAAGGTTTTAAAGGTACTTTTGTGTTGGACGAGGTGAATGCGGAAGCGATTCGGAAAAATACGGTGACGGTGAAAAGTGGGGAACGAGATAAGAAAGCAGAGGCGGAAATCGAGGTTACGAAGCCGAATCCGCCTAAAATAACCGATAAATCGTATAAAGTACGCATTGCTGCGTTTAAAAATCCTAAATTATTTGATGAAACGCATGTAAAGGATTTGGGAAAAGTGGAGCAAATCCACGAGGGGGATGTAACGATTTTTGTGTTTAACGGGATTAAATCTTTGGAGACTGCGCGAGAATTGCGCAATAAAGTGCGGACAGCGGGTTATAAGGATGCTCGAATTGTGATTTATGAAAATGATAGTTTTAAATTTGTGGAATAAGAAAAATAAAAATGCGTCCATTTTGCGAAATGGACGCATTTTTTGATAAAAAATCTTTTTGTTTGCAACTTGAATCAAAAATCATTTAAAAAATATGCGGATTGAAACTTTTTACAAAAAAATAGATGAAGAATTATTAGAAATTATTGCAAAGTATCCTGATGAGGAAAAATTGCACCATAAACAATTGAATCAAAATAAAGGGTACGCGCTTTTGATTTGGTTTATAGATTTCTATGCGCAAAAAGATATTTATAAAATGTATATAACGGATGGTAAAGATGATCATTCTTGCGATATTATTTTTTCTAATAAGAATGCGCAGGATGAGGAGATTTTTTATGTAGTGCAATCCAAATGGGTGTTGAATTATACGGCTGAAATCAGTAAACAAGAATTTGGTGTTGCGTTGAATGATTTTGCAACTGTTTTGAGTGGCAAAAAATTGAAAAGTAAGAATGAACATTTTAATAAAAAATATAGCGCGCTTATCAAACATTTGGAAAAAAATGGCAAATTAAAATTTATTTTTTTTACGTTGGCTCAATTTAATGAAGCGATTGAAACGGCTGCGGTGGCTTTTAATGGCAATTATGCACCCAATATTTCATTAGAAGTTATTGATATTCAGAGGATTAGAAAAGATTATATTGAGTTTAAATTTAAAGAAGTAAAAACCAATAATCCATTGGAATATCATTATGACCCTGAAGATAGTAAGATTGAAATGGAGATTGAAAGGTTTAATAAACGCGATTTTTTAGAATTTAAGGGCAGGGCGGAAGCGTATATTTTTATTTTGAAACCGAAAACGGTTTATGAATTGTTTGAAAAATATCGATTTAGTCTTTTTTTCAAAAATGTTAGAAATCCGATTCATCGGTCGAATTATAATGAGAAAATAGTTGAAACTTTGTTGAAAAAGCCTAATGCGTTTTGGTATTTTAACAATGGTATTACTGCGATTACGAAAATTATGCCCGAAGTGGGTATTCATGCGAAGCAAATTAAGTTGGAAGGGTTGCAGATTATTAATGGGGCGCAGACGGTTTATTCGATTTATCAAGCGTATCAAAATGCGACGCGGATTCAACGGGTGGCAATGGATAGTGATGCACGGATGACGTTTCGATTGATTCGCTCAAGCGATGAAGAATTTAATATGCAAATTACGCGTTATACCAATTCCCAAAATCCGATGGAAGATAGGGACTTTTGGGCAAACGATTCGGTGCAACAAAGGCTTCAAAATGAATCTTTTGCGACGAATTTTTGGTATGAAAAACGACGGGATGAATTTCGATTGACGAAAGCGCAACAAGAAAAATTGGAGATTGATGTGGTTTCCAATATTGAATTTATTTCGGCTTATTTGGCATTTCACTTGCAAAATCCTGCTGCTGCTTTTTTGGAAAAATACTTTTTTGTTTCTCATCGAGAGGATAAAGCAGGATTATATGAAACGATTTTTAATGAGGAAACGCGTTTTGAGGATTTATTGGCATCGAATATTATGAATGGTTTTGTCAAAACGATGTTTATGGTACATTCTGTTTCGTTTACGATGACAATTCTCGCGCTTTCAAAGGAAATTTTGCAACAATATTTTGCTGCCACTCGCCTCAATGATAAGGGTAAAATTTTTAATGTAAATTTTCATTTAATGATGATTAAATATAAAGAAAAAAAATTAGAACAATTGGAAATTTTGCGCATTGTGAAATATATAGGCGATAAATTGGCGACGTGCTTAACAGATGCCGAATATTCGGAATTGGGGGAAACGCTGGTTACAAAACCTGCTTTCTATGAAATTATTAAAAATGCTATTGAAAAAGAGCCATTAGATATTTTAAAAATTCAAGCAATTCACTTATTTGAAATAGCTGAATGATTGGGATAAGCCGTTTCCGCTTTTGAAAATAGCGTTCTAATAGTATCAAAATCAATGATTTATGATTTTAATTAAAAATATAAAAGCTTTATTACAAGTCCGCCCTGCATTGAACGCAACGCCTTTGGCGGGTTTAGAACAGTCTTTTTTGCCTCTCCTCGAAAATGCTTTTTTGTTGATTGAGAAGGATAGAATTGCCGATTTTGGGGAAATGAGTCGTTGCCCGCTTCGTGCTGAGGTGGAAATCGATGCTTTTGGGCGGATGGTGATGCCGACTTGGTGCGATTCGCATACCCATTTGGTTTATGCGGCAACTCGAGAAGATGAATTTGTGCAACGGATTCAAGGCGTGAGTTACGAAAGAATTGCGGCAAAAGGCGGTGGGATTTTGAATTCGGCGCGGCGATTGCAAAATATGCCCGAAAGTGAATTGTTAGCAGGGGCAGTCAAGCGAATGGAGGAAGCGCGTGCTTTGGGTACGGGCGCGATGGAAATCAAAAGTGGTTATGGTTTGACCTTAGAAAGTGAGTTGAAAATGTTGCGCGTGATTCGTCGTTTGAAAAGTTTAACGGATATGACGATTAAGGCAACTTTTCTTGGCGCACATGCGATGCCATTGGAATTTAAACAACGCCGAAATGAATATATCTCATTGATTATCAATAAGATGTTACCTATGATTGCGGCTGAAAACTTGGCAGATTTTATAGATGTGTTTTGTGAAAAAATAGCTTTTTCGGTTTCGGAAACGGAAAGTATTTTAGAAGCGGGGTTGAAATATGGTTTAAAACCCAAGATTCATACCAATCAATTTCACTCAATGGGTGGGATTGAGGCGGCGGTGAAATATGGGGCGATTTCAGTGGATCATTTGGAAGTTTTGAATGAAAAAGAGATGATTTTGCTCAAAAATCATAAAACCATTGCGACTTTGTTGCCCACAGCTCCCTTTTTTCTCCATGATTCCAATACGCCACCTGCCCGACAATTGATGAATAAAGGCATTCCTGTTGCCTTAGCTACGGATTGCAATCCGGGTACATCTCCTTCATTATCCATGCCTTTTGTATGGTCATTATCATGTATCCGTTTGAGAATGACTCCCGAAGAAGGTTTTAATGCTGCCACTTGGAATGGGGCGTGTGCGATGGAAGTGCAAAATGATTTAGGCTGCATCGCCAAAGGCAAAATAGCAAATTTAATTTTGACAAAGCCCGTGCCTTCGGTCGCTTATTTGCCTTATTCGTTTGGGACGAATTGGGTTGAAAAAACAATTTTGAGGGGAAATGTTCATTGACAACAGCAATCACTAAATCCTTTTTATGAAAAACGCATTAATCATTTTCATCAAAAACCCGCAATTAGGTCGAGTTAAAACGCGTTTAGCGCGAACCGTAGGCGATGAAAAGGCTTTATCTATTTACCAACAATTATTGTCGATGACACGAGCGATTGTGTTGCCTTTGAATAGGGGAGTGGCATTACATTTGTTTTATGATGATTTTATAAATCATTCAGATGAATTTGATAATCAATGCTTTATAAAACACGTACAAACAGGAAAGGATTTAGGCGAGCGCATGCAAAACGCTTTTGAAACCGTGTTTGAAACCGCAGAAAAGGCGAT